>NZ_JBHXPF010000031.1:0-88241 GCF_042718715.1 Streptomyces sp. NPDC058576
CCCTGTGGTTGTGGCCGGGCCCGCCCGCGCCGGTGGTGTGGGGGTCCTTCTGGCCGTCGGCGGCGGGGCCCTGGCCCTCCCCCCGCCCCCGGCCGCCGACGTCCCCCGGCCTCCCGGGCATCAACTCGCAGGCTGCGTAAGGTCGTAGAACGTGGCGCTGCCGACGGTGACCTCGGTGAAGTTCTCCGTCACCCACGAGGAGATCCGGGAGGAGGTGCCGGCGGACCCCCCGGGGCCCCCGCCCATTCCTCCTCCCAGGCCGCCGCCCGAGACGAAGTAGTGGATCTTGCCTTTCTCCACGTACTTCTTGAACTGGGCGAGCGTCGGCGACGGGTCGCTCCCGTTGAAGCCGCCGATCGCCATCACCGGTTCCCCGGTCGCGAGTTGGTAGCTGGCCGCGTTCTGCGCGCCGACGGCCGCGGCGACCCAGCTGTAGTCGTCCGCGCCCTTCGTGAGGAGCGCCTCGGCCTCGGCGTCGACGGACGCGCCGTTCAGCAGCCCGCCCATGCCGCCGCCTCCGCCACCACCCCTCGTGCCCTCGCCGAAGGCCGTACCGGTGCCTGGCCCCGTCCCCGCACCCGTACCGCCGGGCATGGTGGGCATGCCGCCCGGCGCGTTGCCCCGCTGATTCCCCTGGCCCGGGCCCGGGGCCTGTCCCTGGGTCTGCCCGGGCGGCTGCTGCATGCCGCCGCGCTGCCCGCCGTCACCGCCGCGTCCGCCGCCGGGTCCGCCCATGCCGAACCCACCCGCCGCAGGACCGGCGGTCACGATCGACCCCTGGTGGCCGCTGTTCAGGGTGCTGACGGTGTACGCGGCCGGCCCCGCCAGCGACGCTGCGCAGCTCAGCGCCACCACGGCGAAGGCCGGGCGCCGCCCGCCGAACCGCCCCACGACCAGCAGCCCGAGCGCGCCGACGAGCCCGCCCGCGAGCACCGCCCACCGCAGCCACGGCAGGTACTCCGGAGTGCGGCCCAGCAGGACGTACGCCCAGAGCGCCGTCGCGGCGACCGTGCCCGCGAGCACCGCACGCGGCCACCACGCGCCCCGCTCCTCCCAGAGCACCGTGACGCCCATGGCGACGAGCGCCGCGACGTAGGGGGCGAGAGCCACCGTGTAGTACTGGTGGAAGATCCCCGCCATGAAGCTGAACACGGCCGTGGTCATGAGCAGCGCCCCGCCCCAGGCGACGAACGCGGCCCGCGCGGAGTCGGCGCGCGCCGCCTTCCGGGTCAGCCAGAGCCCGGCTGCCAGCAGGATCAGCGCGGCGGGCAGCAGCCAGGCGACCTGGCCGCCGACCTCGGAGCCGAACATCCGCCCGATGCCGGTCTCGCCCCAGCCCCCGCCGCCTCCGCCCCCACGGCCACCGCCGCCGACGCTGCCGGTCTCCTCGCCGTTGATCCGGCCGAGCCCGTTGTAGCCGAAGGTCAGCTCCAGGAACGAGTTGTTCTGCGAGCCCCCGACGTACGGCCGCGAGGAAGCCGGCATCAGCTCCACGATGGCGACCCACCAGCCACCGGCGACGACCATCGTCAGTGCGGACAGGGCGAGTTGGCCGATCCGCCTGCGTACGGGAACGGGTGCGCACACCGCGTACAGCACGGCCAGCGGCGGCAGGATCAGGAACGCCTGGAGGGTCTTCGTCAGGAACGCGAACCCGACCGCCGCCCCCGCCCACAGCAGCCACGTCGTCCGCCCCCGCTCCAGGGCCCGCAGCACGCACCACACGGTGACGGTCATCAGCAGGGCGAGCAGCGCGTCCGGGTTGTTGAAGCGGAACATCAGCGCGGCGACCGGCGTCAGCGCGAACACGCCCACCGCGATCAGCCCGGCGACCGGCCCGAAGCGACGGCGTACGGCCGCGTTCAGCACGGCCGCCGTGGCGAGCGCCATCAGGACCTGAGGGGCCAGGATCGCCCAGGAGTTGAGCCCGAACAGCCGCACCGACAGGGCCATCGGCCAGAGCGCGGCGGGCGGCTTGTCGACGGTGATGGCGCCTCCGGAGTCCAGCGAGCCGAAGAAGAGGGCCTTCCAGCTCTGGCTGCCCGCCTGGACGGCGGCCGAGTAGAAGGAGTTGGCGTACCCGGAGGCGCTGAGGTTGTAGAAGTACGCGAGGCCGACGGCCAGCAACAGCCCGAACAGCGCGGGGCGCGCCCAGCGGGGGCCGCTGTCCGGCGCGGGCGGCGTGGGGGCCGGGGGCGCGGGGGCGGGGAACGTGGTCATCGGAGGTCCTCGGAGTAAGGGGCACGGTGGGCGCCGGTCGGGAAGACCCACGCGCGCAGGAGCAGGAAGCGCAGCACGGTGGCCGCGAGGTTGGCGGTGATCAGGACGGCGAGCTCGGTGCCGTGCGAGGGCGATCCGGAGGCCGCCCCCAGCGCCGTGAGCGAGCCGCTGGTGAGCGCCAGGCCGATGGCGAGGACGACCAGGCCCTGGGCCTGGTGGCGGACGGCTCCGCCCCGGCCGCGTACACCGAAGGTGAGCCTCCGGTTGGCGGCGGTGTTGGCGACGGCGGAGAGGAGCAGGGCGCCGCCGTTGGCGACCTGCGGGCCGACGCCGAGCCGGAAGAGGGAGTAGAGCGCGAGGTGGAGGAGGGTGGACAGGACCCCCACGGCGCAGAATCCGATGAGCTGGCGGGCCAGCCCGCGCTCCACCCCGGTCAGCGCCCGGTCGCGCGGGTCGTCACCGAAGGGCCGGGCCAGCCGGTCCAGCGGCAGCGCGCCGACGGCCAGCGCCCGCCCCACCCGCCACACGCCTTTCAGGTCCTCGGTGGCCGTCCGCACGATGTGGACGGTCGAGTCGGGGTCGTCGATCCAGTCCACGGGCACCTCGTGGATGCGCAGCCCGGCCCGCTCGGCGAGGACCAGCAGCTCGGTGTCGAAGAACCAGCCGCTGTCCTCCACCATCGGCAGCAGCCGCTCGGCGACCTCCCGCCGGATCGCCTTGAACCCGCACTGGGCGTCGCTGAACCCGGCGGCCAGCGACGAGCGCAGGATCAGGTTGTAGGCGCGCGAGATGAACTCCCGCTTCGTTCCCCGCACGACCCGCGAACTCCGGGTGAGCCGCGAGCCGATGGCCAGATCGGAGTGGCCGGAGATCAGCGGGGCGACGAGCGGGAGGAGGGCGTTGAGGTCGGTGGAGAGATCGACGTCCATATAGGCGAGGACGGGCGCGTCGGACTCCGACCAGACCGTGCGGAGCGCACGCCCGCGCCCCTTCTCCTCCAGCCGTACGGACCGCACCCCGGGCAGCTCCGCGGCGAGAGCGGCGGCCACGGCGGGGGTGGAGTCGGTGCTGGCGTTGTCGGCGACGGTGATGCGGAAGGGGTACGGGAAGGTCCGCGCGAGATGGCCGTGGAGGCGCAGGACGCACGGGTGGAGGTCCTTCTCCTCGTTGTACACGGGGACGACGACGTCGAGCACGGGGGCGGAGGAGGCCGTGGCGACCGGCCGGCGCGCCGGAAGGTGCTCCCGCCCCGGCAGCCGCCCGCCGTCCCTGCCGTCTCTGCCTTCCCCGCCGTCTCCGCCTTCCCTGCCGTCTCTGCCTTCCCTGCCGTCTCCGCCTTCCCTGCCGCCTCTGCCTTCCCTGCCGTCTCCGCCGTCCCTGCCGTCTCCGCCTTCCCTGCCGTCTCTGCTGCTGCGGCCGGTCGCGCCGGGGCCGCTCCGGAGGCTGTCGGTGGTCATGCTCCGACATTCGCCAACTCCGCTGTCACACCGGTGTGGTGAGCCTGTCCCCGGCCTGTGAGCCGACGCCCGGCGCATCCATCGCGGGCAGCTCGACCGCGAACACCGTGCGGCCCGGCCGGGACTCCACCCGCACCCGCCCGTCGTGCGCGGAGACGACGGCCTGCACGATGGCGAGGCCGAGCCCGGTGGAACCGGTCGCTCCGCCGCCACCGGCGCCCCGCGCCCGCGAGGCGTCGCCGCGCGCGAACCGTTCGAAGACGTGCGGCAGCAGCTCCGCCGGGATGCCGGGCCCGTCGTCCCGCACCTCCAGCGTGACCGGCCCCCCACCCCTTACGGGCGGCCGCACGGAGACCGTGACGGTGGTCCCCGGCGGGGTGTGGGTGCGGGCGTTGGCCAGCAGGTTGACCAGCACCTGCTGGAGCCGGTCGGGATCGGCGCGTACGGTCACGGGCTCGGCGGCCCCGGGCAGCTCCAGCCGCCACAGGTGCAGGGCGCCCGAGCCGTCGCCCGGCCGGTCCGCCGCCCGGGCGTCGCTCACCGCGGCCACGACCAGCGGAAGCAGGTCGGTGCTCCCGTACGACAGCGGACGTCCGGCGTCCAGCCGGGCCAGCAGCAGCAGATCCTCCACCAGGCCCGTCATCCGGTACGCCTCCGACTCGATCCGCCCCAGCGCGTGCCGGGTGACCGGGTCGGGCTCCGGGGCCGCCGCTGCCCCGGTGGCGCGGCGGGTCAGCTCGGCGTAGCCCCGGATCGAGGCCAGCGGGGTGCGCAGCTCATGGCTGGCGTCCGCGACGAACTGCCGCACCCGGGTCTCGCTCTCCTGGCGGGCCACGAGGGCCGAACCGACGTGCCCGAGCATCCGGTTGAGAGCCGCGCCCACCTGTCCGACCTCGGTACGGGGATCGGCCTCGGCCTCCGGGACGCGTTCGAGGAGGGCCACCTCCCCGCTGTGCAGGGGGAGTTCGGAGACGCGGGTGGCCGTGGCCGCGACCCGGCGCAACGGACGCAGGGCGACCCCGACGAGAACGGTGCCCGCGATCGAGGCGGCGAGGAGCCCGGCGGCGGTGACGCAGACCTCGACGACGATCAGAGTGGTCAGCGCACCGCTCACCTCGGCGGTGGGAATCCCAACGAGGACGGTCCGGCCCTCGGCGGTGGTGGCGGCCTCCACGCGGTAGCCGCCGAGCCCGGGCAGCTCGACGCTCCGGGTTCCCTCGCCGGTCTCCGGGGCTTCGGCCTCCAGTGCGTGTCGCTGCGCCCCCGTCAGCGGCTTCGCGCTCTCCTGGGAGCGCAGCCCGCTGTCCTCGACGACCTTCGACGCGGTGACGCCCCCGTCGGCCCCGACGAGGGCCCCGAACGTGCCGAGCGGCTGCCCGCCCCCGCCGACGAAGCCGAGCGGGCCGGCGTCGCGCAGGGCGTCGGGCAGCGGTTCGGGACCCGGTGGCCGCTCCGCGCGTACGGCGATGGCCTGCAGCTGGTCGTCGAGCTTGTCGTACATGTAGCTGTGGAAGGCGATGGCGGTGACCGAGCAGATGGCGGCCGCGACGACGGCGATGAGGGAGACGGCGGAGACGACGAGCCGGGTCCGCAGGGTCCAGGGGAGCCGGAGCACACCGCGGCCACCCGGGCGCCTACTCACCGGGCTTGATCAGATACCCCGCCCCACGCCTGGTGTGGATCATCGGTGTCCGTCCGGCGTCGATCTTCTTGCGGAGGTAGGAGATGTAGAGCTCGACGACGTTGGCCTGACCGCCGAAGTCGTAGTTCCAGACCCGGTCGAGGATCTGCGCCTTGCTGAGCACCCGGCGCGGATTGCGCATCAGGAAGCGCAGCAGCTCGAACTCGGTGGCCGTGACGTGGATCGCGTCCCCGCCCCGGCTCACCTCGTGGCTGTCCTCGTCGAGCACCAGGTCCCCGACGGTGAGCGTGGACTCGCCGCGCCCGGCGGCGACGGCCGAGCCCGAGCGGCGGATGAGCCCGCGCAGCCGGGCCACGACCTCCTCCAGGCTGAACGGCTTGGTCACGTAGTCGTCGCCGCCCGCCGTGAGCCCGGCGATCCGGTCCTCGACGGCGTCCCGGGCGGTCAGGAAGAGGACCGGCACATCGGCGTACTCACGGCGCAGCCGGCCCAGCACGGACAGCCCGTCCATGTCCGGGAGCATCACGTCCAGGACGACCGCGTCCGGGCGGAAGTCGCGCGCCGTCCGGACCGCCCCGGCCCCGTCCCCGGCGCTGCGCACCTCCCACCCCTCGTACCGCAGGGCCATCGAGAGCAGCTCGGTGAGCGGAGCCTCGTCGTCCACGACCAGGACCCGTACGGGGGTGCGGTCCGGCCTGAGCAGTTCGGTACGCCCCTGGGGCGAGGTCGTCGTCGTCATGGAACCCACTCTGTGAGGCACCCGTGAGAGCAGCCTGACCCGTTCCTGTGAATTCCCTGAGAAAGCGACCGTCAGGCTTCGTCAGGCACGGGTGGGGAACAACGCGGCGGCGTTCCCATGACAGACCCCCCGCAACCACGCGTCCCCCAACTCCAGCCGCTCCAGGGCCCGCAGCTGATGGACGTACGGGTACGGGATGTTCGGGAAGTCGGTCCCCAGCAGGATCCGGTCCCCGAGGTCGGCCAGCCGCCCCCGCTCCGCCGCCGGGAAGGGGCTGAAGCGCTCACTGAAGTCGGTGAACGCCATCGTCGTGTCGAGCCGGACCTCCGGATACGCCTCGGCCAGCGCCAGGAACTCCGCGTACTCCGGCATCCCCATGTGCGCGACGATCAGCCGCAGCCGGGGATGACGCGCCAGCAGCCGCCCGATCGGCTCGGGCCCGGTGTACGCACCCGGCGCGGGCCCCGATCCGCAGTGCATCACCACCGGAATCCCGGCCTCCGCGAGCATCCCCCACACCGGATCCAGCAACGGGTCGTTGGCGTCGTACGCCCCCACCTGGAGGTGCGACTTGAACACCCGGGCCCCGGCCTCGACGGCCTCCTTCACGTACACCTCCACGCCCTCCTCCGGGAAGAGGGTCGCCGTGTGCAGGCAGTCGGGGGTCCGGGCGGCGAAGTCGGCGGCCCAGCCGTTCAGCCAACGCGCCATCCCGGGCTTGTGCGGGTAGAGCATGGACGTGAAGCGGAGCACCCCGAACGACCGCAGCAGCTCAAGCCGCCGCTCCTCCTCGTACCGGTAGGTGATCGGCCACTCCAGTCCCGTCAGCGGCCCGGCGGCGTCGAAGTAGGCCCACACCTTGCGCAGAACCTGCTCGGGCATGAAGTGGGTGTGCACATCGATGATCCCGGGCAGCCCTAGCCGCTCCCAGAACCGCACCACGTCATCGCTTCCGGTTTCCATGCGCAGGCCCTTTCGCAGGTCGTTCAGAACAACCCACCCTGCACACCGCCGCCGCCGATGTCGATGAGGGGGACACGTACATCGCTCGGCACCGCCTCGGGAATCCGTGCGGGCCCGGGTGCGGATGTACGTGCGGGTTCAGTCGCGGACAGGGGTACGGCCGCGAGATCCCACCCGGTGATCAGCCGGGTGTCCAGCACGACCACACCCACGCCGTCCACCGCGAGATGCAGATCGGGCCCGGCCGCCGCGACGAGCCGCCCGGCGACGACACCCCCGTCGACCAGCTCCCGCACCGACCGGACGGGCGCGGGCGCGCGGTCGAGACCGAAGATCCCCACCTGATCGACGACTTCGAGGGGCAACCGCTCCAACGACTCGGGCCAGCCGCGCCCTTCGAGTGCGGCCGCCCGCCCGTACAGCTCGGCCACCGCCCCGGCCCGCTCCTCCGGCCCCGGCAACTGCCCCCGCACGGCCCGTTTCCTGGCGTACGGGATCCGGTCGGGCACCCCGAGGGCCGCCCGCAGCACCTCCTCGGTCCGCCGGGCCGCCATCAGGGGCCCGCGCCCCAACCAGCTGAAGCCCACCGCCCCCTGCTCCCGCAGCCGGGCGGACCCGCGCTCCTCCCCGGTGATCCCGACCTTGACCATGCCGGGCCCGAACCACGCGAGGTACACGCGGTACGTCCGGGGGTCGTCCGCCAGCGTGTCGGCGGCCACCGAGTGGGCCCGGTCCAGCCGCGCGCACTCGGCGCACCGCCCGCCGGTGCTGCGCCCCGGCACCACGGCCCCCAGCGGGCACACGTTCCCCCGGGCCCCCACGCAGTGCCGCTCGCCGAGGGCCCGGAACCCGAGGCCGGCCCCGTACGCGAGCACGCTCACCCGCCGGTCGCCGCCCCTGCTCCACCCCAGCTCAGGCGTCTGCCCGGGCCACCGCACCCCGGCACACCACCACCCACCGGCCACCCGGGACCCCTCGCTCACCTCGGCACCAGACCGCCGGTCGGACCTGTCCCGCCGCCGGCTCCGGCGATGCTACGCGTACCCTCCGACACCCTCGATCCGCCGACGCATCGCGGCCATGCGCCGCACGAAGCGCCGGTTGAACCAGATCATCCACCCCATGAACGCCACCCCGAAGCCGAGCGCCCACAGCCCGGCCGGCACGTTCCCGGCGGCGAACCACAGGAACGGCATCCCGAGGAACATCAGCCCGAGCATCGGGAAGGCCCACCTCTGGTTGTGCCGCAGCTTCTCCTCCCGCCGCCGGATCAGCCGGATCATGGCCGCCTGCTCGGCGGGGTCGTCGGGCAGCTCACCGTTCTTCGCGATGCGACGCTCCAGCTCCGGCACCCGCTCGGGCTCGGTACCTACGGCCTTCGCGTCCCGCCGCCTGCGTCGCATCAGGAACCACGTCAGGAAACCGGCGTAGAAGACCCCGCCGACCAGCATCCCCGGCCACGCCGACCAGCCGTGGAAAGCCAGCCGGACGGCGACCCAGACAACCAGCACCAGCAGCCCGACGGACCACCACTGATCCTGCCAACGCCCTTTCCCACCCTGCCTCTTCGCCCCCATCGCGACCTCCGAGCCCGGGGGCGCGCCCATCACGCCCCGTACTTACCCGGCTACCCCGTCCCCGGCCCGGCGAACGACCGCCGCGCCTTCCCGCTAGGATCCGGAGCATGGCGCTGACCGGGAATCAGATGGACCTGTTCGAAGCTTCCATGCCCCGTCTGAAGGCCATCGCCTACCGTCTCCTCGGCTCCGCGAGCGATGCCGAGGACGCCGTGCAGGACACGTTCCTGCGCTGGCAGGCAGCCGACATCGACCGCATCGAAATCCCCGAGGCCTGGCTGACGAAGGTCCTCACCAACCTCTGCCTCAACGAGCTCACCTCGGCGCGCGCCCGGCGCGAGACCTACGTGGGCCAGTGGCTGCCCGAGCCACTGCTCGCCGGGGACTCCATGCTCGGCCCCGCCGACACCGTCGAGCAGCGCGAGTCGGTCTCGTTCGCGGTCCTCGCCCTCATGGAGCGGCTGTCCCCCAACGAGCGGGTGGTGTACGTGCTGCGGGAGGCCTTCGCGTACCCGCACGGCAGGATCGCCGAGATCCTCGACACCACCGAGTCCGCGAGCCAGCAGCTGTTCCACCGCGCCAAGGGGCACATCGCCGCGGGCCGGACCCGTACCGAGATCGACGAGGCCGCCGCCCGGCGGATCGTCGAGGAGTTCCTGACCGCCGCCACCAACGGCCGGACCGAACCGCTCGTCCAACTGCTCACCGCAGACGCCGTCGCGATCGGCGACGGCGGCGGAAAGGTGCCGGCCCGCGCCAAGGCGTTCGAGGGCGCCATCGCCGTCGCGAGGTTCATACGGGGTCTGTTCACTCCCAGCAAGGCCAAGCGGGCTCTCGCCGGCGGCTCCCCCGCGATCCACGTCACGACGGCGAACGGCGGCCCCGCCGTCGTGGTGGTCGTCGAGGACCGTGTCATCGGCGTGATGTGCATGGAGGTCTCGACCGACGGCATCGCCGCGTTCTACAGCCAGGTCAACCCCGACAAGCTCGAACGCGCGAACCGACACTGGGCGGCCACCGACCACGGAGAACCCCTGTTCCACGCCTTCTGATCACAATGTGACGTGCATCACACCCTTCACCTGTCAGGAAACGGCGGGCTGCCCGGTTCAAGGGAGGAATCCGCGCAAGACAGGAGTGCAGGACATGCAGCAGAACACGCAGCAGCATCGCGTCATCGTCGTCGGAGCCGGATACACCGGTGCCATTGCCGCGGGGCGCCTCGCCAGGCGGGTGCGCGGCGAGGACGTCTCCATCACCCTCGTCAACGCCGAGCCGGACTTCGTCGAGCGCGTCCGGATGCACCAGCTGGCGATGGGCCAGACCCTCCGCCCCCGCCCCTTCGACGAGATGTTCGCCGGCACGGGCGTCCGGCTGCGTCTCGGGAAGGTCACGGGCGTCGACGTCGACCGCGGGACGGTGTCCGTCACGGCCCCGAACGGAGCCGGGGAGCCGGAGACCCTGCCGTACGACACCCTGGTCTACGCCCTCGGCAGCGCCTGGAACACCCACGCGGTCCCCGGTGCGGCCGAGCACGCCCACGACATCGCCGGCCGCCCCGGAGCCCTGCGCCTGCGCGACCGGCTGGCCGCCCTCGCCCCCGGCAGCCCCGTTACGGTCGTCGGCGGCGGCCTCACCGGCCTGGAGGCCGCGACGGAGCTGGCCGAGACCCGCCCGGACCTCGACGTGTCCCTGGTGGCCCGCGGCGCCTTGGGCGACTGGCTCTCCCCCAAGGGCGCGCAGCACCTGCGGAAGGTCTTCACCAACCTGCGGATCACCGCCCACGAACACACGGCCGTCACCGCCGTGCACGCCGACCGCGTCACGACCGCCGAGGGCGACATCCCGGCCGCGGTCACGATCTGGACGACGGGCTTCGCGGCTCACCCCATCGCCCGCGCCACCACCCTGGAGACCTCCGACAACGGCCAGATCATCGTCGACGCCACCATGCGCTCGACCTCGCACCCGGACGTGTACGCCATCGGCGACGCGGCCCTGGTGGCAGGCCCCGGCGGCAAACCGCTGCGCATGTCGTGCGCCTCGGGCGTCCCCACCGCCTGGCAGGCCGCCGACGCCATCGCCGCCCGCCTGACCGACGGAAAGCTCCCGACCACCTCGCTCCGCTACTACAACCAGTGCGTCTCCCTGGGCCGCAGGGAGGGCCTGATCCAGTACGTCACCGCGGACGACCGATCCGTAGGCGCTGCCCTGACCGGCCGCCTGGCCGCCCTCTACAAGGAACTGGTCTGCAAGGGCGCGGCCTGGGGCGTCGCGAACCCCACCCTGGGCATGCCGACCCGCCGCCGCCGGGTGACGGCGGAGCGGGCGCGGGCGGGCGTGGCGACCGAGACGGCCTGACGACTGCTCCCCGGGCAACGCGAGAAGCCCCCGGGATTTCTCCTGGGGGCCTCTGGCCTGCTGTGCACTCGGCAGGATTCGAACCTGCAACCCTCTGATCCGTGGCTCTGACCGGATCGGTCAACTACGGCCGTACCGGCCGCTACCGGGTCCCGAAGAGACGGTAGCGAGCAGGGGCGGTTGCTGTGGTTGCGGTACCGCGCGGCTGTACCCCTACGCCGACTTGGTGGTCCTGCCACTCCGCTGACGCATCCCGCGATAGATCACCCAGAGGCTGACCAGAACAAGCACCGCTCCACCGATGGGCCAGCCCACGGAGGCACCATCGCGATAGTCCCTGATGCCTATGGCGAGAAGGAGAACGGACAGGGGCAGCCCTGCCCAGTCGAGGGCCCTGCTCAGTCTGTCGGGTATCGAAGGCTGGTTCACAGCTTGATCCTGGCAGACCCGTATGACCTCCACCAGATGCGATCTCGCTACGGGGGCGAGCGTTCATGCCCTTGCACCACGTTTCTGCGGTGTTCACTCGGTTTCCAGCTCGGATCGGTCACGTGGGGGGGTGGACTTGCCCAGGGGCGGTATCCAGCGCCCGTTCTGATGCTGCTTTGATCAGCGCATGATCTCTGCCGATGACTCGACGGGCGACAGACCGAGGCGGACGAGTCTCGCCGTCGCCTTCGGCGGAGCCTCCGTTGCCCTCTGGTTCTGCTGTCCCTTTTGGATGCTTGTCTGGCTACTGGCCTTGCCGCTGGGGCTGACAGGCATCGTCCGGGGTGTCATCGAATACCGCACTGCCTCACGTCAAGGCACCAGCCATGCTCAGCCTCGGATGGGACTGGCGCTCTCGACCGTAGGGGCAGTAGCTGCGGTGGCTTACATGATCTTTGTGTTCACACATCCGGACCTGCCGATTCAGGGCTAGATCGACGGCTGAGCAGACGTCTGATCGGCCCGGAGCGATCCTTTGAGGCGGTTGTCCTCGGCCATGCCGAACGGAGAACGCCAGAGGCCCCCGGATGATCTCCGGGGGCCTCTGGCCTGCTGTGCACTCGGCAGGATTCGAACCTGCAACCTTCTGATCCGTAGTCAGATGCTCTATCCGTTAAGCTACGAGTGCTTGGCGTTCCGGGCTTTTTCTTCCCGGTCGGCGTTGCGAGAACAACATTACATGACCTGCGCCGTGACGCGAAATCCATTAGCCGCACCGCTGCTGAGCTGCGGAAACAGCCTTCCGAGGCTCTGCCCTGGACCCGTCCCGCGCCCTCCCGTTCCGGCCGTGACGCGCCCCCGCGTCCCGGAACGACCGAAGCCCCGTGCCAGGGGCACGGGGCTTCGGGATGGAGCGGAGGCGGAGGGATTTGAACCCTCGATGGGCTTTAAGACCCAAACCGCATTAGCAGTGCGGCGCCATAGACCGGACTAGGCGACGCCTCCTCCACACTCCTCGCGCGGACGCGAGTGGTGCGTGCAGATGATGACACAGTCGAACGTCGTGTCACCAATCGCCGCCAACGTTACTAGGCCTCCGGGGGCCAGGGCAAAGCAGTTCGGCGTGGTGGCGCAACGTCCGGGCCAGGTGCGCGTTAGAGAGGGGTGGGGGCCCCGGTCTCCGTCAGTCGTCGTCGCCCGTCAGTCGTCCGTCAGCCGTGGCGCCGGGGCGGGTCCGCGATCGTCCGTGACCGCGCCCGTGGCCGACCGTGCTGCAGAGATCCTGGAGCTTCCGCATGCTGCGTCGTCTCGCCCTCATCGCCGCCGTCTCGCTCGCCGCCCTCGCCACCGCCGTGCCGGCGTCCACCGCCACGGCCACCGCCACCGCCTCCGGTCCGGCGCCCTCCGCCGTGCCCACCTCCGGGCCGTTCGCCGACGCCCGGCCCGCCCTCGGTCCGCTGCCCATGCCCGTCCCGCTGCCCGGATTCCTGGACGACGGCGGAGCGGGTGCGGGTGAGGCCGAGGAGGTGCTGACCCGGCTCACCGTGAGCGTGGAGAACACCGGGGTCCCCGGGGCGGACGGCACGTTCGAGCTGGAGTGCGGGCCCACCGGGGGCAGCCACCCGCAGGGGCAGGCCGCCTGTGACCGGCTGGCGGAGGCCGGCGCCACCCGGGCCGGGCGGCAGGAGCTGTTCCAGCCGACCCCCGAGGGCACGATGTGCACGATGATCCACGGCGGCGACGCGACCGCGCGCATCGTGGGGACCTGGGAGGGCCGGGCCGTGGACACCACCGCGAGCCGCCTTGACGGATGCGAGATCGCGCGCTGGAACAGCCTCGTGCCGGTGCTCCCGGATGTTCGATAGTCGTTCGACGGCGGCGTAAAAGCGTTCGCCGTGCCGTACGTACCGAAGGCGTCTCCGGGGTCTCGCAGGCCCCGGGACGCAGGGGCGCGCCGTGCGTCCGCGCACGTCACAGGGTGTGCGGACGCTCACGTCATGGTCCCTCGGCATACACCGCGCGCACAGAACCTTGGTGAGAGCTCCCCCTCATCCACCGCCCCCGGGGCCTCCCCTGCCCTTAGACTCCTCCAGTGACAGTCTGCGGCCCGAGGGGCAAGATGGGGCCCGCTGTCGGCAAGGTGCGGTAATCAGGGAGGAAGCGTCGTCGTGAGCAGCAGGCCATCCCGAGGCACTGCTCGCCTCGCAGCCATACTCGATGCCCTTCCTGACGGGCTTCTGCTCGTCAATTGCAACGGCACGGTCGTCAACGCCAACGCCATCGCCCTCGAAATGTTCGAGACCCCGGGCACCGCGCTCGTCGGTCGCGGACTGCTCGATCTGCTGCCGGAGTTCGACTCCAAGCTGATCCCGGGTTCGATGCGGCGGCCCGAGGCTGCGGACGAACAGGGCAGGACCAAGCCCACGCGGATGACCGCGCGGCGCACCGACGGCCACGAGTATCCGGTCGAGGTCACCAGCGCGAGCCTCGAAAGCGGGCAGGCCGCGTACAACGACATCCACTCCAGCTACACGGGCGACGAGCTCCTCATGATCGTCGTGCGGGATCTCTCCGGCACCGTCGACACCGAGGCCGAGCTGGCCCGTTCGCAGCGGCAGACCGAGATGATCCTGCGGGCCGCCTCCGAGGGGGTCGTCGGCACGGACACCGACGGGCGGGTCGTTCTCGTCAACCCCGCCGCCGCGCAGATCCTCGGCTTCCGGGCCAGCGACCTCGGCGGCCAGGAGCTGCACCCGCTGATCCTGCACTCGCGGGCGGAGGGCGAGCCGTTCCCGTACGAGGACTCCCCGCTCGCCGACACCCTCAAGTCCGGGCGCAAGCACCGGGTGCGCGGGCAGGTGCTGTGGTCCAAGAGCGGCGCCCAGGTGCCGGTGGATCTGACGACCGCGCCGGTACGGGACGGGGACCAGCTCGTCGGCGCGGTGATGACGTTCACCGACCGCCGGCCGCACGAGGAGCTGTCCGCCCAGCACAAGAACGTCGTCGCCGAGCTGACCACGAGCCACTCCGCCGAGGTCACCGCGCTCAAGGAGGCGCACGCCGCGGAGCTGGAGGCGCTGAAGGAGGCGCACGCCGCCGAGCTCGCCGACCGCAGCGAGCGGTACGCCGCCGAGATCGAGGGCCAGGCCGAGCTGCTCGCCACCCTGGGCGCCCAGCACTCCCAGCTCACCGCCGTCCTCGGCGGTTCGCTGCGCGGGCCCCTGGAGGAGCTGCGCGGCGAGCTGTCCACGCTCGCCTCCGACCCGGCCGGTCAGCTGTGGCCCGAGGCCAACCAGATCCTGCACCATCTCGCCGCCGGGTACGCCCGGATGACGACCCTCGTCGACAACGTCCTCGGGTACCAGCGCCTCGACGCGGGGGTGGAGGGGCTGCGGAAGGCCCCCGCGCTGGTCGAGGGGATCGTGAAGGGCGGAATCGACGGGGCGGTCGAGCTGATCGGGCCCGGGCGCGCCCAGTTCGCCGTGCACGCCCCGCCGATCGAGGCCGAGGTCGACGCGCCCCGGCTCGCGACCGCCATCGCCCATCTCGTCGCGGACGTCTGCGGTGTCGACTCGACCGGCAAGACCCGGGCTGTGCCCGGGGGCGGCTACGTCGACTCCACCGTCGTCGTGGCCGCCGCCCAGCGCGGTGACGTCGTGCGGATCGAGGTGCGCGGGCCGTTCGCCGGGGGCGACCCCGTGCACGAACCGATCGTGCGCGGCATCGTCCGGGCGCACGGCGGGGTCCTGCAGACGCACGAGATGCCGGGGATGAGCGGCAGCGCATACGTGCTCGACGTGCCCATCGGCGCCGCGTCCGGCACGATCGCGCCCCCGGAGGCGGGCGGCGGCGGTCTGCCGCCGGAGCCCGCCGCCCCGACCTCCTCGTCACCCGAGGGCCTCGGCGCGCCGGGCGTGACCAGCGGCGGTCGGCGGCGGGCGCGCAGGTCCTCCACCGACGCGTTCCTGGACAGCCCCGGCGGTACGCCGGAGGGCGGCGGCGACAGCATGGCCGGGGCGGCCGCTCCCGCTTCCGTTCCCGACGACCGTCCGGTGGCCGAGCCGACCGGGCGGCGGCGGGCGCGCCGTGGACCGGCAGCGGCCGAGGAGCAGCAGGCCCCCGAGCTGATCCCGGCCCAGCAGGGAGAGGGCTCCGGGCGGCGGCGCGGCCGGCCCAGCCCGGCCGAGGCGGCCCCGGGCACGATTCCGGGAGACGCCGGGGCCACGGCCCAGGAGCAGCCCCGGCCGCCGCAGCGGGGGGCGCTGGCCCTGACCTCGGCCCCGTCCACGCCCTCGGAAGGGTCCGTCGTCACCGCGGCCGAGAACGCCCAGGGTGGCGGTCGTCCGCAGCTCGGGCAGACCGTGCCGCCCCAGGGCGTCCCGGTCGACCCGCACCAGCCCGTTCCGCCCACCGGACGGCGGGCCCGCCGGGAGGGCGGATCCGATGTTCCGGCCCTTCCCGCCCTCACGTCCGGAAGCGGCGGAAACGGCGGAAACAGCAACGGTCACCCCGGCCCCGAGCAGTCCCAGCAGCCCGGAGGCCGGCGGGCCCGGCGTGCGCTGGCCGCGGCCCAGGAGCGCACCGCAGCCGACGCCGGTCCGCGTACCGCCTTCGCCCTGCCGCCGGCCGACGCGGACCGGGCGCGGCTCGCCCCCGACGCCCCGGCCGGCCGCGGCGACGACGCGAGCGCCCATCACACGCGTACCGCACCGGAGGCCGGCCACACGCCTCCCCAGGCGCACCCCGTCGCCCCGGCGCACAACGGGCCACAGGCGGACGGAACCTCCAGGCAGGAATCCTCGGGGCAGGGCCTCCCGCTCGCAGCCGACGCACAGCACGGGCCCGACGCGCAGCACCTGCCCGGTCCGCACGACGGCGGCCTCCCGCAGGCTCCGAACCCGGCGTCGGAGAGCGGAGCCTGGGGCGACACCGGGCAGACCGCCCACACCACCGGCGTCGCAGCCGTCATCGGTCCCGGGGCTCACCCGGCCGACGGGGACGCGGGCGCCACGGACACGCGGCGGCAGCCGCTGCCCGCCGAGGAGCCGATGCCGGACGGCAGCAACCCCGACTCGACGCAGGGCCGGGCCTTCAGCGTGCGCACGCTGGGCCAGGGCGTGCCGTTCGCCCAGCACCTCGCGCATCAGCAGAACCAGCCGCACCAGAGTCTCGGCGGGGCCGGCCGGCGTCGCAAGCTCGCCGCACCGCCGGAGGGCGACCGCGCCCCGTCCCGGACGGGCGTCGGCCAGCAGGCGCAGCCCCAGGACCGGCCGGGCACCCCCGCGCACGGGACCGCTTCCGCACCCGGAGCGGGGCAGAGTCAGCCCCAGTCCTCCTCCCCGTCCCAGCCGCCGTCGCGGCCCCAGGAACCGGCGCAGGAGCCCGGACCGCAAGGTCAGCCGGGTCAGCCGGGCCCGTCGGCTCAGGTCGGCGGCGGTCCCGGCACCGCCTACGGCGAGGGGCAGTTGCTCGCGCCGCCCGTCGCGGAAGGGCGCGCGTACGCCATAGGGGCGCCCGACGAGGGCGCCGAGGGTCCCGAGCCGCTGGACGGGCCCGGGGGCGCGGTCGAGGTCGCCAACCGGCCGCACCCGCACCCGGTCGACGACGAGCTGCCGCCCGAGCCGCTGGACAACCCGCGCCGGCTGCTGGTCTGGCCCGCCCCCGACGTACCGACGCAGCAGGCGCTCAGCGACCGGGGCTACCGGCCGGTGATCGTGAACTCCCGCGAGGAGGTCGACGCCCAGATCGCCGCGTTCCCCGCCGCGCTCTTCGTCGACCCGCTGACCGGTCCCATCACCAGGACCGCGTTGCAGTCGCTGCGCCAGGCGGCCGTGGCGGCCGAGGTCCCGGTGCTGGTCACGGCAGGTCTGGGGCAGGCGACCCGGGAAGCGGCGTACGGAGCCGACCCGGCCGTCCTGCTCAAGGCGCTCGCCCCGCGCGACAGCGAACAGCATCCCTCGCGGGTGCTCCTGATCGAGGAGCACGAGGAGATCGCGGTGGCGCTGACGCAGACACTGGAGCGGCGCGGGATGCAGGTGGCGCGCGCCGCGACAGACAGCGAGGCCGTCGACCTGGCGGGCCGGATGCGGCCGAACCTCGTGGTGATGGACCTGATGCAGGTACGCCGCCGGCGCGCCGGGATCATCGACTGGCTGCGGGCCAACGGCCAGCTGAACCGCACCCCGCTGGTCGTCTACACCTCGGCCGGGATGGACCGTGCGGAGCTGCCGCGGCTCGGATCGGGCGAAACCGTTCTCTTCCTGGCGGAACGGTCGACCAGCGAAGAGGTCCAGTCGCGGATCGTCGACCTGCTGGCGAAGATCGGCACCAACTAGGCGCGGCAGAAGGCAGAAGAGGGCGGGGCGGTACGGAGTTTCCGTACCGCCCCGCCCTGTTGTTTCACGTGAAACGTGCGGCTCGAAGGATCAGAGCTGAGGGCCAGAGCTGAGGACCAGAGAGCTGGGAGTCAGCGCTGGGGAACCAGAGAGCTGGGAGTCAGCGCTGAGGACCAGAGAGCTGGGAGTCAGAGAGCGGGAAGTCAGAGCTGGGTGACGTCCAGCTCGCCCTGCGCGTACTGCTTGCGGATCACCTTCTTGTCGAACTTGCCGACGCTCGTCTTCGGCACGGCGGGGATCACCGACCAGCGCTCCGGCAGCTGCCACTTGGCGATGCCCGACTCGGCGAGGAACGCCTTCAGCGCCTCGTAGTCGACGTCGGCGGCGCCCTCCTTGAGCACGACGGTCGCGAGCGGCCGCTCACCCCACTTCTCGTCCGGCACGGCGACGACGGCCGCCTCCGCGACGTCCGGGTGAGCCATCAGCGCGTTCTCCAGCTCTACGCTGGAGATCCACTCGCCGCCCGACTTGATGACGTCCTTGGCCCGGTCGGTGAGAGTCAGGAAGCCGTCGATGCTGATCACGCCGACGTCGCCGGTCTTCAGCCAGCCGTCCTCGCTGAACTTGTCCTCGGGGCGCAGGTGCTCGCCGTCGGCCCCGCCGTAGTAGGCGGAGGCGATCCACGGGCCCCGGACCTCCAGCTCGCCGGCCGACTCGCCGTCCCACGGGAGGTGTTCCCCGCCCGGACCGACCAGCCGCGCCTCGACTCCGGCGGGGAAGCGGCCCTGGGTGACCCGGTACGGCCACTGCTCCTCGTCGCTCAGCCCGGCGGGCGGGTGGGCCATGGTGCCCAGCGGCGAGGTCTCCGTCATGCCCCAGGCCTGGCAGAGCCGGACGCCGAGCTTGTCGTACGCCTCCATCAGCGAGGGCGGACAGGCCGCGCCGCCGATGGTCACGCTCGCCATGGAGGTGAGATCGCGCGGGTTGGCGGTGACCTCGGCGAGCAGGCCCTGCCAGATGGTGGGGACCGCGGCCGCGTGCGTGGGGCGCTCGCGCTCGATCATCTCGGCCAGCGGGGCGGGCTGGAGGAAGCGGTCCGGCATGAGCATGTTGACGCCGCTCATGAACGTGGCGTGCGGCAGGCCCCACGCGTTCACATGGAACTGGGGCACGACGACGAGGGTGGTGTCCTTGTCGGTCAGCCCCATCGACTCGGTCATGTTGACCTGCATCGAGTGCAGGTAGATCGAGCGGTGCGAGTAGACGACGCCCTTGGGGTCGCCCGTGGTGCCGGAGGTGTAGCACATGGCCGCGGCCTGGCGTTCGTCGAGCTCGGGCCAGTCGTACGTGGTGGGGCGGCCCGCGATCAGCTCCTCGTACTCGTGCACGCGCGGTGCGACGCCGGCGAGGGCGGAACGGTCCCCGGGACCGGAGACGACCACGTGCTCGATGCTCGGCAGGTGGGGCAGCAGCGGCACGAGGAGCGGCAGCAGCGAGCCGTTGACGATCACCACCTTGTCGTCCGCGTGGTTGACGATCCAGGCGAGCTGTTCGGGCGGCAGCCGGAGGTTGAGGGTGTGGAGGACGGCGCCCATGGAGGGGATGGCGAGGTAGGCCTCGACATGGGCGGAGTTGTTCCACATGAGCGTCGCGACCCTCTGGTCGCCGTCGACGCCCAGCTCGTCGCGCAGCGCGTTGGCCAGCCGGGTCGCGCGTGCCCCGATCTCGGCGAAGGTGATGCGGTGCGGCTCGGGTTCGCCGGTCCAGGTCGTGACCTGCGACTTCCCATGGATCGTCATCCCGTGGTGCAGGATGCGGGTGACAGTCAGCGGTACGTCCTGCATGGTGCTCAGCACGGCGTCCTCCCGGTGGGCGCTACGCGGCAGTAAGGTTCCGCTGATTCTGCGCACATACCACGCGGTATGTCACTACTCGCGGGAGAAAAATCCTGACCCGGGGCCATATGGCGTCTCCTGCCGGAGCCATGCGGGCGGCATCCCCTGCGGTGGTCCCGACGGCGCCCCCGGCCGTGGCCCCGACGCTCGTTCCGGTCAGCGGACCGGCGTCAGCTCCGGGTCCTCGCGGAGCTTGCCGAGAGCGCGGGAGACGGCGCTCTTGACCGTACCGATCGACACGCCGAGGACCTCCGCCGTCTGCGCCTCGCTCAGGTCCTCGTAATAGCGCAGGACGACCATCGCGCGCTGGCGGTCCGGGAGCTTGAGCACCGCGCGCCACATCGCGTCGTGCAGCGACTGCTGCTCGGCCGGGTCCGGGGCCGGAAGGGTCTCCCGCTCGGGGAGTTCCTCGCAGGCGAACTCGTCGACCTTGCGCTTGCGCCACTGCGAGGTGCGGGTGTTCAGCAGGGCCCGGCGGACGTAGCCGTCCAGCGCCCGGTGGTCCTCGATCCGCTCCCACGCGACGTACGTCTTGGTGAGCGCGGTCTGCAGCAGGTCCTCCGCGTCGCACGGGTTCGCGGTGAGCGAGCGCGCGGTACGCAGCAGGACCGGCCCCCGGGCCCGTACGTACGAGGAGAACGACGCGTAGGGCGCGTGGGGGTGGCCGGCGGTGGTGGCAGAGGCCGCCCTGGAGGCGCCCGTGCAGACTGGCGTGGTCATGTACCCAACGCTAGGAGCGGGCGCCGCCGAGGGGATCGGCCCCAGGTCCCGAAGCACTGTCCGCCTCAGGTTGTAGGGGGCGTCCACCCTGCACCTCCTGAAGGGGGAGGGGCCTGTGCGCGACCGTCGGGGTCCACCCCCGAGAGCCGCCGGGCGTCTCCCGGGCCCGGGCGGTGCCGCTCAGCCGTCCGCGCCCAGCACCAGGCCCGACGTCGGAACGCCCGTACCGGCCGTGACCAGCGATCTCGCCGCCCCCGCCACCTGGTTCACCGAGGTGCCCCGGATCTGCCGGACGGCCTCCGCGATGCCGTTCATCCCATGGAGGTACGCCTCCCCCAGCTGACCCCCATGGGTGTTCAGGGGAAGGACGTCCGCCGCGACGAAGTCGCCCGCCTCCCCCGGCCCGCAGAAACCGAACTCCTCCAGCTGCATCAGGACGAACGGGGTGAAATGGTCGTAGAGGATGCCCACATCGATGTCGGCCGGGGTCAGTCCGGAGCTGCGCCAGAGCTGCCGGGCGACCACGGCGGTCTCCGGCAGGCCGGTCAGCCCGTCCCGGTAGAAGCTCGTCATCTGCTCCTGCGACCGGCCCGCCCCCTGCGCCGCCGCGACGACGACGGCGGGCGGCCGGGGCAGGTCGCGGGCCCGTTCCACGCTGGTGACGACGAGGGCCTGGCCGCCGTCCGTCTCCTGGCAGCAGTCCAGCAGCCGCAGCGGCTCCACGATCCAGCGGGAGGCGGCATGGTCGGCGAGCGTGATCGGCTTCCCGTGGAAGTACGCCGCCGGGTTCCGCGCCGCGTGCCGCCGGTCGAGGACCGCCACGTGCCCGAAGACCTCCGGGCCGAGGCCGTACGTGTGCAGGTAGCGCTGGGCCGCCATCGCCACCCAGGAGGCGGGGGTGAGCAGCCCGTACGGCAGGTTCCAGCCGAGCGCCGCGCCCTCGGCCGTCGGCTCGCGCCGCTGGACGCCGGAGCCGAAGCGGCGGCCGGAGCGTTCGTTGAAGGCCCGGTAGCAGACGACGACGTCCGCGATGCCGCTCGCCACCGCGAGGGCGGCCTGCTGCACGGTGGCGCAGGCCGCGCCGCCGCCGTAGTGGATCCGGGAGAAGAACGACAGCTCGCCGATCCCGGCCGCCTGGGCGACGCTGATCTCGGGGCTGGTGTCCATGGTGAAGGTGACGAGCCCGTCCACGTCGGCGGGGGTGAGGCCGGCGTCGTCGAGGGCGGCGCGGACGGCCTCGACGGCCAGCTTCAGTTCGCTGCGGCCGGATTCCTTGGAGAACTCGGTGGCCCCGATGCCGACGATCGCCGCCTGCCCGCCGAGCGAGTCGGCCCTGCGGATGCTCATGCTCCCCTTCCACCCTTCTGCGGGAGGCCCACGGTGATCTGCGGGAGGGCCACGGTGACCGTGCCGGTGACGTGGCGGCCGATGCCGTTGTCGCCGGTGACCAGGACGGTCGCTTCGGCGGGTTCTCCGGCTCTCACGTCCGTGACGCGTCCGGTCAACCGCATGACATCACCCGGATAGTTGGGGGCGCCGAGCCGGATCGCGACCTTGCGGAGGACGGCGGTGGGGCCGAAGTGGTCGGTGATGTAGCGGCCGACGAGCCCGTTGGTGGTGAGGATGTTCATGAAGATGTCGGGGGATCCCTTCTCCCGGGCCAGGTCCGCGTCGTGGTGCACGTCCTGGTAGTCGCGCGAGGCGATGGCCCCGGCGACGATGAGGGTCCGGGTCACGGGGATCTCCAGGGGCGGCAGCTCGTCGCCGACACGGTGGGCCTGCGTCACGACGCTTCCTCCTGACGATCGGCCGGAGGCATGCGTAACGCCCCTTCCTCCTGACGATCGGCCGGAGGCATGCGCAACGACCCTTCCTCCTGACGATCGGCCGGAGGCATGCGTAACGCCCCTTCCTCCTGACCGTCTGCCGCAAGCAACAGGCCGAGCTCCTCCAGGAGTTCGCTGCCGCAGCCGAGGTACGCGTCGAGCTGGCGGCCCCAGAGGAAGTGCCGGTGGACCGGGTGGTCGAGGTCGGCCCCGGCGCCGCCGTGCAGATGCTGGCCCGCGTGGACGACCCGCTTGCCCGCCTCCGAGGCCCACCAGGCGGCGGTCAAGGCCTGTGCTGCGTCATCCCTGTGTTCGTCGTGGCGCCAGGCCGCCTCGTACGCGGTGACCCGGATCGCCTCGGTGTCCATGTGGGCGTCGGCGGCGCGGAGCAGGACGCCCTGGTTGGTGGAGAGCGGACGCCCGAACTGCTCTCGGGTGACGGTGTGGTGGACGGCCCGCGCGAGCGAGCCTGCGCACACCCCGGCCTGGAGCCCGGCGAAGGCGGTACGGGCGCTGGCGAGGACGGCCGCGTACGCCCCCGGCCCGTTCCCCAGGCGCTCCCCGCGTACGCCGTCGAGAACGAGCCGGCCCGCCGCCCAGGGCGCGGTCGTCTCCACCGGTTCGACGGTGACGCCCGACGCGGCCGCCTCCACGATCCACAGGACCCGCTCGGCGTCCGCCACCAGCACCTGGGTGGCGTCGCGCAGCCAGGGCACCCAGGGCACGGCCCCGGACAGCGCACCGTCCGAGATGTGTACGCCACCCCGCGCCGGGAAGGCGCCCGTCGCCACCGCCGTACCGTCGCGCAGCCCCGGCAGCAGGCGCTCGCGCTGCTCCGCCGTGCCGTGCTCGGCGACCGCGAGCAGCCCGTACACACAGGTGGCCGCGAACGGGACCTGCGCGGTGGTCCGGCCCTGTTCCTCCAGGAGGAGTACCAGGCCGAGCAGCCCGACGTCCTCGACCGCACCGGGCAGTCCCGCCGCGCACAGCTCCTTCCACAGCTCCGCGTCCGTGCCCGTACCGGCCGCCGCCAGCCGTTCGTGCGTGGAGAGGTCGCCGAAGATCCGCGCGGCCAGCCCCTGCGCGGCGGACTGCTCCTCGCTCGGGGTGAAGTCCATCTCAACCACCTTCGCTCGCGCGGAAGACCGGCAGTTCCAGGTCGGGGTCCGTGGTGAGGAACTCCAGATGCACGGGCATGCCGACGCGGACCTTGTCGTACGGCACACCGATCACGTTGCTGACGATGCGGACACCCTCGGCCAGCTCGACCAGGGCGACGGCATACGGTCCGCCCTCGCCGTCCGGGGCGAAGGCGGGGAACGACGGGTGATGCATGACGACATGGCTGAAGACCGTGCCCTCCCCGCCCGCCTCGACCGTGTCCCACTGCGCGCCGCCGCAGGCGTTGCAGCCGGGCAGCCAGGGGAGGCGCAGGGTCGCGCAGTCCGTGCAGCGCTGGATCAGGAGCCGGTGCTCGGCGACCCCCGCCCAGAACCCGGCGTTGTCGCGATTGATCACGGGGCGGGGCCGCAGGGGCCGCTCCTCGGCCTGCCCCCTGCGCGCGGGCCGGTACTTGAGGATGCGGAAGCGGTGCGTTCCGGCGGGTTCGCCGTCGGCGCGGACGTCGGTGCGGGTGGTGACGAAGTAGCCGGTGCCGAGCTTGGTCGTCTTGCGCGGGGAGACGGACTCGATGACCGTGTCGAAGGTGATCCGGTCACCGGGACGCAGCGGGCGCAGGTACTCCTGCTCGCAGTCGGTCGCGACGACGGAGGTGTAACCGGCGCCGTCGAGCAGCGCGAACATCGCGTCGTACGCGGCGGAGCGGTGGTCGGTATGGCCGGTCAGCCCGCCCATCGTCCACGCCTGGAGCATCGTCGGCGGGGCGACGGCGTCCGGGCCCCGGTAGGCGGGCGAGGTGTCGCCCATCGCCTCGCACCAGTGCCGGATCATCGGCTCGTTGACCGGGTCCTTGCCGCGCCCGGCGGTGGCGGCGGCACGGCCCGCGAACCCGGAGAGCACCGCGTACAGCTCGTCGCCCGGCGCCCCTTCGCCCCCCGGCCCCGACTCCGGCCCGGGGCCTTCGGGCTCCCGCCCGCTCATCGCTTGCTCCGGGTCATCCCGAGCCGGGCCGTCGCGACGATCTCGCGCTGCACCTCGCCGACACCGCCCCCGAAGGTGTTGATCTGCGCCGCGCGGTTCATGCGCTCCAGCTCGCCGCCCGGCCCGAAGCAGCCGGGAGAACCGCCCCGGAGCAGGGCGGTGTCGCCGACGGCCTCCTGGCACATCCGGTAGACCTCCACCGCGCTCTCGGTGCCCGCGAACTTCACCCCGCTGGCCTCTCCGGGAGCGGGTGCGCCCCCGCCGACGGCGTCGACCAGCCGCCAGTTCAGCAGCCGTGTCGCCGCAAGCCGGGCGTACGCCTCCGCGAGCCGGGCGCGCACCCACGGCTCGTCGATCCGGCGGCGCCCGGTGGTGGGGTCGGGGGTACGGGCGTGGGTGAGGGCATCCTCGTAGAAGTCCTCGGCCTGCATGCCGATCGCGGCCAGGGCGACGCGCTCGTGGTTGAGCTGGCTGGTGATGAGCTTCCAGCCGCCGTTCTCCTCGCCCACGAGATGCGTGACCGGGACGCGTACGCCGTCGTAGTAGGTGGCGGTGGTGGTGACCCCGCCCACGGTCCGGATCGGCGTCCAGGAGAAGCCGGGGGCGTCGGTGGGCACCAGGATGATCGAGATGCCGAGGTGCTTGGGGGCCTCGGGGTCCGTGCGGCACGCGAGCCAGATCCAGTCCGCCTGCTGGGCGTTGCTGGTGAAGATCTTCTGGCCGTCGATGACCCAGGTATCGCCGTCCCGCACGGCCCGGGTCCGCAGCGCCGCCAGGTCCGTGCCGGCCTCGGGTTCGCTGTAGCCGATCGCGAAGACGAGGTCGCCGCCGAGGATGCGGGGCAGGAAGTACGCCTTCTGCTCCTCGGTCCCGTACGCCATCAGGGTCGGGCCGACGGTGTTGAGCGTGACCATGGAGACCGGGGCGCCGGCCCGGTACGCCTCGTCGAAGAAGACGAACTGCTCGTCGGGGCCCCGGCCCCGGCCGCCGTACTCCTCGGGCCAGCCGAGCCCGAGCAGACCGTCCGCGCCGATCCGGCGGAGCAGCCGCCGCTGTTCGCTCGGACTCGCGGTCACGTCAGGCACCAACGTACGGAAATACGAACGGAGTTCTTCGCGGATCCGTTGCTGGCGTTCCGTCGGGGCGAGATGCACGGAGGGGCCTCCAGGGCTGCGGACTCGTCACACGCCGGAGCGCTGCCGACAGGCCCCCGGCCACCGGTGGCCCGATGGCCAGCGGCCCGGTGATCAGTGGCCAGTGGCCGGTGGCCAGGGACCGGGTGACCGGGTGACCGGGGGCCGGTGGCCGGTGGCCAACGCCCCACGCTCCGGTTTCTGACTGTCCGTCAGATCCTGACCCCTGTCAAGACGGCGGCAGCCCGCACGCGGACACCGAAGTGCCTGCGCGCGGGCTGCCGTTCAGTCCGCCGGGACCCACCCCCCGGGAGGTCCCGACGACCGTTTCACCTGAGGAGGATCACCAGAAGAAGGGCGTGAAGTTCACCGCGACACTGTTGTCCGACTGGTCGATCGGCACAAACGCCGAGCCACTCACCTGGGCGGACGTGTTCTGGTTCGACGCTCCGGCGCCGACGGCCTGCTGCTGGGTCGTGGACGAGTTGCCGGAGTTGTTGCCGCCGACACCGCTGCCGCCGACCGTCGCCACAGCCGCGTTCGATCCGTCGTTCGCGAAGGACCCGTTGTCCGCCAGGGCGACCCCGCCGCAGAGCGCGACGGTCAGGGGCAGAGCAGCGACAGCGACGAGGGCGCGAGCGGTACGGATACTTGCCATGTCATTTCCTCCAGAAAGCGGAATTGCGGCTTCAAATTCGGCTGGTTCCGGGGGAGTTGGCCGACCACCCCGGTGCTGTTCACAACGTCGCGAGACCAGAGTTGCCCAGCACATCCCCGGCGAACCCCTCATCCCCTCCCGATTCCCTCTCACGTATGACGAAGAGCGGATAAACCTCATAAGCCGCGGGAACGTCCAGATCGGCGAGGCGATCGCGACGGACCCGTTGGCGCGCCCGGGAAGAAGCGTTCCGCCACCCGGTCACCCCGGGCGGCCCCCAGGCGGTCCACACCCACCCGCCACCTCCCCCTCTTCCTTTCTTCGAACGCTTGTACGAAAATGATTCCATGGCCACCATCGACCGACAGACCCCCACCCTGGCCCTCGCCCACGCCCTCGCCGCGGCCGGGCGCGGGCTCCCCGTCTTCCCTCTCTCCGCCGCGAAGCTCCCCGCACTGCGCTCCCCGCACCACGGCGAGCAGCCCCCGAGGCACTGCCGGGGAGAGTGCGGACTGCCGGGACACGGGGTGCACGACGCCACCACCGACCCAGCGGCCGTCCGCGCCCTCTTCGCCGCCGCACCCCGGGCCACCGGCTACGGCATCGCCTGCGGCCGCGCCCCGCACCGCCTCATCGGCATCGACCTGGACGTGGACCCCGCGTACGGCAGCGACGCGGCGGGCGCGCTCCGGCAGCTGGCGCTCCAGCACCTGTTCACCATTCCGGCGACGGTCACGGTGCTCACCCCGAGCGGCGGCCGCCACCTCTGGCTGACCGGACCCGCCGGCGCGACGGTCCCCAACTCCGCCGGCCGCCTCGCCCCGGGCATCGACATCCGCGGCAGCGGCGGCTACCTGGTCGGCCCCGGCTCGGTCACCGCCCACGGCCGCTACCGCCTGGCCCCCGGCACCGCCCACCTCAACCCGGCCCCGTGCCCCCGCGCCCTGCTCCGCCTCCTCACCCAGCCCCGCCGTGCGGCCGCGACCGCCGGCGGCGCGAGCACCACCCGCACCCCGGACCGGCGGGGCGAGGGCCTGATCCAGTTCGTGCTGGCCGCCCACGAGGGCCAGCGCAACACCCGCCTGTTCTGGGCGGCCTGCCGCGCCTACGAACACGGCTTCGGCGACGCCCTGGCCGACGCGCTCACCGCCGCCGCCGTCCGCACCGGCCTGCCGGAGCACGAGGCCCGCGCGGCGATCGCCTCGGCGGCGCGGCTGACGTCGGGCCGGGGAAGCGCATCCCCGTAACCCTCAGCCTCCCAGGGCCCGTTCCGGCGACAACCGTCACCGGGAAGGACGGAGGTCAGCCGAGGAGGCCAGGAATGACAGCGCTTCCTACCCACCCATCGGCGGTTTTGGCACTGGACCTAAAGCCCGAAGCGCGACTCGGGGCGATCAACCGCACCCCGGCTTTGCAACGATAAAATAGAAAGCGCTTACCGACCTGTTGCCTTTCGCGCGGGGGCTGCCCTTCACTGTTGTGCGGCAGCCCGTCAGCCACTGGACCGCCGGCTGCCTCGGCCCTCAAGGAGGAAGGCCCATGCGGCGTTTGACCGTACTCGTCTCAGCCCTGTTCCTCGTGTCCCTCGCCCAGGGCCAGGCCGCCGCCCAGCCCCCCGACATACCGCCCCAGGAACCGGGCGTGACGATGCGGGTCTTCGACGTACAGATGCCGCTGGACGACTTCTGCGAGCTGAAGCCCGGGCAGACGCCCAACGTCGACGAGCTGAAGCCGACGATCGACTGGACCACCGCCGAGGACTTCGGGCTGAGCGGGAAGTTCGTCACCGAGGTCACCGCGTACCTGAACATCGAGTCGGCCGGAACGTACGACTTCCGCATCACCAGCGACGACGGCTCCCGGCTGATCATCGACGGCACCGAGGTCATCGACAACGGAGGCAAGCACGGCGCCCAGCCCAAGGACGGCTCGGCCGAGCTGACCGCGGGCGCGCACGCCCTGCGCATCGACCACTGGGACGGCGAGTACGACCAGCGCCTCCTGCTGGAGTGGCGGCCGCCCGGGTCGGACGCGTACACCGTCGTCCCCACCTCGGTACTGAGCACCGACGCCGACGTCACCCGGGTCACCTCCCCGGGCCGCAAGCTGTGCGAGGGCGTCGACGATTCACCGGGCGACGGTCTGCCGCTGGGCGGCGTCCATCCCGACTACACGCTGACCGATCTGCGCCCCGACGGTTTCGAACCGCAGGTCACCGGCATGGCCTGGCTGCCGGACGGCCGGCTGGCCGTCAGCACCTGGGGCGGCAGCAGGGAGAGCGAGCTCGGGCAGGTGTATCTGCTCGACAACGTCACCGGCGCCACCGACCCGTCGAAGGTGACCAAGAAGCTGGTCGCCGAGAACCTGCTGGAGCCGATGGGCCTCGCGTACGTCGACGGCACCCTCTACGTGTCCGAGAAGGACGGTCTGACCGCGCTGGTCGACAAGAACGGCGACGAGGTCACCGACGAGTACCGCAAGATCGCGACCTGGCCGTTCGGCGGGAACTACCACGAGTTCGCGTTCGGGCTGCTGTACGAGAAGGGGCACTTCTACGTCAGCACGGGCATCGCCATGGTCCCCGGGGGCGCGACCCAGGACCCGCAGAACGTGCCCAACCGGGGATCCACCCTCAAGATCAACAAGAAGACCGGCAAGGTGTCGTACGTGGCCGGGGGGCTGCGCACGCCGAACGGCCTCGGCCGGGGCCCGGGGGGCGACATCTTCGCCACCGACAACCAGGGCGCGTACGTGCCGACGTCGAAGCTGGTGCGGATCAAGCAGGGCGCCTTCTACAACCACCACACGAACCCGGACGGCGTCTACGACGACCAGCCGGTGACCGAGCCCGTCCTCTGGCTGCCGCACGGTGAGATCTCCAACTCGCCGAGCAACCCCCTCCTCCTGCCCGAAGGGCCCTTCGCCGGACAGATGGTCTTCGGCGACGTGACCTACGGCGGCCTCCAGCGGGCCTTCCTGGAGAAGGTCGGCGGCGAGTACCAGGGCGCGGTGTTCCGGATGACGCAGGGCCTGGAGGCCGGGGTCAACCGGATCAGCCTCGGCCCGGACGGGGCGATCTACGCCGGCGGCATCGGCGACGCGGGGAACTGGGGCCAGGAGGGCAAGCTCAAGTTCGGCCTCCAGAAGCTCGCGCTCACCGGCGACGAGGCCTTCGACATGCGCGCCATGCGGGCGATCGACGGAGGCTTCGAGATCGAGTACACCCAGCCGCTCTCGGACGAGACCGCCGAGGACTTGGCGGCGAAGTACGAAGCCCAGCAGTGGCGTTATGTGGCGACCCCGCGATACGGCGGCCCGAAGGTCGACGAGGAGACCCTCGACGTCACCTCCGCGACGCTCTCCGAGGACCGCAGGACCGTGACACTCGCGATGGAGGGCCTGCGCCCCGGCAGGGTGGTGCACGTGCAGTCCCCCCGCCCCTTCGCCGCGGAGAACGGCGCGGAGCTGTGGAGCACCGAGGCGTGGTACAGCCTGAACACGCTGCCCGACGGCTCGAAGCCGCCGCCGGTGTACGAGGCGGAGTCCGCCTCGCCGGCCGGCGGCACCAAGTTCAACGACAACCACTCCGGCTACTCCGGCGCGGGCTTCATCGACAACAACTGGGAGCCGGGCTCCCGCACCACGTTCGCCGTACGCGCCGACAAGAAGGGGAAGCACGACCTCGCCCTGCGCTACGCGAACGGCCAGAACGCCGACCCGCAACCCACTCCCCGCTCGATGACCCTGTACGTCAACGGCGAGCGCCACAAACAGATCTGGCTGAACTCCACCGTCGCCTGGAACAGGTGGGCGACCCACACCGAGTCGGTGCCCCTGCGCAAGGGCGCGAACACGATCACGTACGCCTACGAGGCCGAGGACGACGGCCATGTGAACCTCGACAACCTCACCGTCACCCCGACGCAGCGCACCACCCTCTTCGACGGCTCGAACCTCGACGCCTGGGAGTCGGGTGACGGCAGTCCGGCGAAGTGGCCGGTGGCGGACGGCTTCATGGAGTCCCTGGGCGGGGACATCCGGACGAAGGAGAAGTACGGCGACTTCCGGATGCACGCCGAGTGGTACCAGCCGGACTATCCGCCGGACGTCACCGGACAGGCCCGGGGCAACAGCGGGGTCTATATCCAGGAGCGTTACGAACTCCAGGTGCTGGAGTCCTTCGGGGTCGACGTGCCCGCCAACAACGACGCCGGTTCGATCTATCTGCGCAAGGCCCCGGACGCCAACGCGGCGACCCCGCCCGGCACGTGGCAGAGCTACGACATCGAGTTCCGGGCGGCTCGCTTCGGCAGCGACGGCAAGAAGGTGGAGGACGCGCGGGTGACCCTCCGGTGGAACGGGAAGCTGGTGCACAAGAACGTCGCCATCGCCGGCCCCACCGGCGCGGGCCGCCCGGAGGGCCCGGCACCGGGCCACATCAAGCTGCAGGACCACGGGGACCCCGGTGAGAACCCGAGGTTCCGCAACATCTGGATCGAACGGCTCTGATACGCGGCCCGACCGCACGACGAAGCGGTGTTGCCCCCTCCGTCCGGAGGGGGCAACACCGCTTCCTGTTCTTCACCGCCCACCACCGACCCACCCGCGCAGGCTCAGGCCCTGCGGGCCCGGGTCCTGCCGGCCGGGGTCCTGCGAGCCCGGGTCCTGCCGGCCCAGAACTCAGGCACGCAGGGAGACGTAGTGCGCCCCGACCTCGGCCAGGTAGTCGTGGTCGGTCGTCTCGCTGTCGGTGGCGAACCGAGGGGCCGATTTGATCTCGTCCCGGGAAGCCCCGACCTTCACCGTCTGCGCCCCGGAGTCGACGGCGATCACCGCACCGGCCGGGATCAGCACGCTCCTGCCGAACTTCCACACCCCGGTATCGACCACGAGGTGCTGCCTGCCCGGCTCATCCTCCTGGCGTTCCACATGCCCGATGACCCCGTCGGCGGCCTCCACACTGAATCCCACCAACGCCTGCCCCGGGACGTAGCCACTGTCCTGCCCGAACCCCCACACATCGCCCACTGGCACGTCTCCTCACTCCCGCCCGGCTGCGAAAGCCGGACGCCTTGCCGATCGCTTCACCCGGCTGATGCCCCGGTACGTGCCCGCCAAGCGCACCCGGCCCACCGCAAAGGGGACGCACGAGTCGGTCGGACAGCGCACGACGCGACCACGGACGCCGACGGACAGCACGCACGAGTACGGCCCCCGACCGAAACTCCTGGTCGGGGGCCGTACACCTGCGGTGGGTGTGGGATTTGAACCCACGGTGACATCGCTGCCACGACGGTTTTCAAGACCGTTCCCTTAGGCCGCTCGGGCAACCCACCCCGCGTCGGCGGTCCCGTCGCTGTGCAAGCCGATGGGCCGTCAGGCCCGTGTGGGGCCGGTTCGACGCGTGGGACAGCCTAGCCGGTCAGCTGTCGCCCTCGCGCTGGCCCAGGGTGACTTCGGCGGTGGCCTCCTTGCCGTCGCGCTCGTACGTCAGGGTCACCTTCTCGCCGGGTTTGCGGGTCCAGATCTCGCCGATCAGGGACGGGCCGCTGTCGATCACGGTGTCGTTGAACTTCGTGATCACGTCGCCCGCCTTGAGGCCCGCCTTGGCCGCCGGGCCGTCCGGGGTGACGGCGGGGGTGCCGCCCGCGCCCTCGGAGGAGATCGCCGCGCCGCCCGTCTTCTCCTCCATCGTCACCGTCGCGCCGATCACCGGGTAGACCGGCTTACCGGTCTTGATCAGCTGCTCGGCGACGTTCTTGGCCTGGTTGATAGGGATCGCGAAGCCGAGGCCGATGGAGCCGGCCTGGGACTGGCCGAGGCCGCCGCCGGTCGACTGGATCGCCGAGTTGATGCCGATGACCGCGCCCGTCGCGTCCAGCAGCGGGCCGCCGGAGTTGCCCGGGTTGATCGAGGCGTCGGTCTGCAGCGCGCTCATGTAGGAGTTCTTGTTGCTCTGGCCGTCCCCGGAGGCCACCGGGCGGTTCTTGGCGCTGATGATGCCCGTGGTGACCGTGTTCGAGAGGCCGAAGGGCGCGCCGATCGCGATCGTCGAGTCGCCCACCGCGACGCCCTCCGAGTTGCCGAGGGAGAGGGGCGCCAAGCCCTGCGGCGGGTTCTTCAGCTTCAGCACGGCCACGTCGTAGCCCTGCGCCCGGCCGACCACCTCGGCGGCGTACTTCTTGCCGTCGGAGAAGGTCGCCGACAGTTCGCCGGACTCCGCGGCGGAGGCCACCACGTGGTTGTTGGTGAGGATGTGGCCTTCCTTGTCGTACACGAAGCCGGTGCCGGTGCCACCCTCGCCCTCGCCGCCCTGTGCGTCGATGGTGACGACGCTGGGGAGCGCCTTCGCCGCGACCCCGGCCACCGTGCCCGCCGGGCGCTTCAGGTCCTTCGGGGTGTCCGACGCCGAGACCGTGGTCGAGCTGCCGGAGGAGCCGTTGTCGTTGCGGTCGGCCGCCCAGAATCCGAGGGCGCCGCCGATGCCGCCCGCGACGAGCGCCGCCACGGCCACGGCCGCCACCAGGCCGCCTGCCCTGCCCTTGCCGTTCCTGCCGCCCGCAGGACCCGAGCCGGGCGGGACCGGAGCACCCCAGACCGGGCCGTGGCCGCTGCCGTCGCCGATACCGCCGGACGCGTGACCGGCGTCCCCGCCGGCGTACGACGGGACGGCGGGCGGGGGCGGCGGCCAGGACGCGGCCCCCGCGGGGAGCCCGGGCTCCGCTCCGTATCCGCCGGCCGTTCCGTACGGGGAGTGCTGCGGAGGCTGCGGCGGCTGCTGAGGCGGCTGGTTCGAGGTCGGGTGGGCGGCGCCCTGGGCGTACCCGGGCGTGGCCGAAGAGCCCTGGGGCGCCGGAGCGCCCTGGTGTGTGGGGTCGTGGCGCGGTGCTTCGGCGTGCGCCGGTGCCGGGGGCTGCGCGCCGGGGGCGTGCGGGGTGCCCTCGGGCGCGCCGGTGTCATGCACGGGAAGGCGCGCGGTGTCCTGTGCGGAGTCGTGCGCCGTGCCGGGCGCGGGCGCATCCTGGGCCGGAGCCGCCGACGACGGAGGCGTGACTCCGTCGGTGGCCGGTTCAGGAGTGTCGGCCGGCACGGGAGGTGCGGACGGAACGGACGGCACGGCCGGTACCGCGCGGTCCTCGTTGCCCTCGTTCTCGGTGCTCACAGCTCTTTACTCCTCGGTTCCACTCGGCATCCAGTCGGCATTCGGCAAGAAATCCGCTGTGCACGTGTCTGCGGTCAGCTTTTCCCACAACACGTCGGGCCACTGTAAGCAGGACCTGTGCATCCGCACACCAATCTTTACATCCGACAAAACAGACCTCCAGGGTGACATGTGCTCAGCCATCCCCGCGGCGGTGACACCATGGCCCGGGTGACCCACGCACGGCAGCGCAGCGCGCACACCTCCATCCAGGTCATCGCCCACCGCGGGGCCTCCGACGACGCCCCCGAGCACACCCTGGCCGCCTACCGCAAGGCGATCGAGGACGGTGCCGACGCCCTGGAGTGCGATGTCCGGCTCACCGCCGACGGCCATCTCGTCTGCGTGCACGACCGGCGGGTGAACCGTACGTCCAACGGGCGCGGCGCCGTGTCCGCCCTGGAACTCGCCGACCTCGCCGCCCTCGACTTCGGCTCCTGGAAGGACCACGAGGAGTCGCCCGACTGGGATCCGGTGCCGGGCGAGCTCACCTCCGTACTCACCCTGGAAAGGCTCCTGGAGCTCTTCACCGAGGTGCGCGCCACCGGGCGGGACCTGCAGTTGGCCATCGAGACGAAGCACCCCACCCGCTGGGCCGGGCAGGTCGAGGAACGGCTCCTGGAGCTGCTGAAGCGCTTCGGACTGGCCGGTCCGCCCGCGGACGGGCCCTCGCCCATCCGCGTCATGAGCTTCTCCGCCCGCTCCCTCCACCGCGTCCAGGCGGCCGCGCCCACGCTGCCCACGGTCTACCTGATGCAGTTCGTCTCGCCCCGGATGCGGGACGGGCGACTGCCCGCCGGGTCCCGGATCGCCGGTCCCGGCATGCGGATCGTGCGCAGCCACCCCGGGTACATCGAGCGGCTGCACCGCGCGGGGCACCGGGTCCACGTGTGGACCGTGAACGAACCGGCCGACGTCGACCTGTGCGCCGAACTCGGCGTCGAGGCGATCATCACCAACCGCCCGAAGCAGGTTCTGTCCCAACTGGGGCGCATTTAGTACGGATGGGGACGCGCGAGGTCCCCGACCTCGGCCGTTACGGGGTGTGCACCGGCGCATTCGCTGCGCGTTCGATCGTTACGAGTGCGTCACCGGCAGCGCATTGGCCGGTTTCCGGTCCAGCTCAGTGGGGCATCCAACCCGTGGCGTGGGGCAAAGGAGGTCTCGGGGGTGGCGTTGGTGGTGGCACAAGAGGTGCCCGCGTCGTCGAGCATGGCCATTCCTCATGGCCCTGCCGGCGTGGGGCAGGCACGACACCGGATGCGTGAGCAGTTGCGCGGCAACGGGGTGTCGGACGCGGTCGTCGACGACGCTGTTCTGATCCTTTCCGAACTTCTCAGCAACGCCTGCCGGCACGGCAGGCCGCTCGGGCGGCACACCGACGTCGGCGACGGGGACATCCGCGCCGCCTGGCGCGTGGACACCGGCGGCGGGCTCACCGTGGAGGTCACGGACGGCGGCGGCCCGACCCGCCCGGTTCCGGCCACCCCTTCGGTGACGGCACGCGGCGGCCGGGGCCTCAACATCATCAGCGCCCTGGCCCAGGAGTGGGGCGTACGGGACGACTCGTCCGGCGAGGTCACCGTCTGGGCGCTGGTCTCCTCGAAGAAGCCGCCCGGCATCGGCGGCAACGGCTCCGCAGCGAACGGCTCCGATACGAGCGGCCCCGGGACGAGCGGTTCGGGTGCGAGCGGCGTCGGCGGACTCACCGGGTTCGAGGGTCTGGACTTCTCCGAGGCCTTCGACGACGTCGGCTGAGCACGCACGGAAGGCAGGGCCCGGGCGCACGGAAGGCAGGGCCCGGGCGCACGGACGGTACGCGCCGAGCGCACGGACGGCACAGCCCCGAGCGCACCGACCGCCCGGCCGGAGCCCACGGACGGCACGGCCGGGCGCACGGGCGGCATAGGACCGAGGGCGTACGTGGGCGGGGCAGGGCTCCCCGGGCGGCTAGGCTCGCGCCGAGTCCGCACTGTCGCAATCGGGAGAATGCCCACCATGGCCAAGAAGCGCCCTCAGTCCAAGGCCGGGAAGCAGCAGCTCAAGGACGGTGAGATCCCGGTCGTCGGGGCCCGTGAGCCCTGCCCGTGCGGATCGGGCCGCCGTTACAAGGCGTGTCACGGACGCGCCGCCGCCCAGGCCGTGACCGAGCTCGTGCACCGCCCCTTCGAGGGACTCGCGGGCGAGTGCGACTGGGTCGCGCTGCGCGAGCTGGTGCCCGCCGCCACGGTCGAACTGACCCTCAAGGACGGGCTGCCCGATGGAGTTCCGTCGGTGACGCTCGCGACGGTCCTGCCGATGGCCTGGCCGGCGCTGCGCCGCGACGACGGTTCCGTCCTGCTCGCCCTGCAGAACGACACCTCCTCCGGCGACCTCAGCCGCGACCTGGCGGACACCCTCCAGCGCGCTCTGGAAGCCGAGCCCGGCTCCCCGGTCACCGCCCGCCGCGTGCCGGCCGACGGCCCGCGTCTCCAGGACCTCCTCGCCCCGGACGCCGCTTTCGCGCCGGACGTGCACTCCGGGTTCGAGTTCTGGGTGCCGGACGCGGAGAACGCCACCCCCGAGGTGTCCGCATCGCTGGAGCGCGCGAACGCCGCCGCGATCCCGACGACACTGCTGTCCGGCGTGGACGCCGCCTACTGGTGCGAGACCCCGGAGAAGAACCACCTGCGCTGGGTCATGCCGCACCCCGAGGAGCAGCTCCTCGACGCGCTCGCCCGGCTGCACGCCGCGGGCACCTCCTCGCTCGGCGACGACACCCGGCTGGTCGGGTCGTTCCGGGCGCACGGTCTCGTGGTCCCCGTCTGGGACCTGCCGACCTCGATGGGCGCCGAGGCGTGCGAGAAGCCCGCCGTCGAGTTCGCCGAGCGACTGGCGACGGCGCTCGCGTCCGACGCCCCGCTCACCGCCGAGGAACGCCGGGCCCGGGGCGGTCTCACCAACCGCCAGGTGACCCTCAGCTGACCGTGACGACGGGGCGCCGCAGACGGTGACCCGCATCACAACTCGCCGTACTCGTAAGTAAATCGGCGTCCCTACAGGCGAGATCGAATTTGCGAACGGCAGATCTCTTGTTACGGTTCTAGAAGCCCGGTCGCTGGTGCATCCCCCGTCGCCAGCGACCGGGCGTCTTCGTTTCCGGCTGCGGCCCGCCCCTGTGACACCCCGGGCGCGGAGCCCGTACGGCCCTCGCCTCCTTACCCTTCATGCCGCCGCGGTCAGCCCGTGGCGCCCGGCGCGCGTTCGGATCCGGTGCGGAGCAGCAGCGGCGCCTCGTGCACCGGCCCGGTGCCCATGAACTCCGCCACCGCCGTGGCGGACCGGGGCGCGCCCTCGGAGGGGACGCGCGGTGTCTCGCAGGTGCCCGGCTCGTCGTGGGCGATCGGCGCGCAGTGCAGTTCCACGGTCCGCCCGCCCGGCCCCATCAGCGTGAGTGCGGAACGGAGTTCCTCGCCGGTCGCGTTCCGGTAGTAGACGCGCGCCCAGCTCTCGCCGTCCTGGGTCATGACGCAGGTCTGCGCCTCGACGCCTTCCGGTGCGACCAGCTCGGGTCCGCACCGGGCCGCCACGTCCGTACCCCGACTGCCGCCGCCAGAAGAGGACGAACGATCAGACTCGGGCAGTGATCCGGCTTCTGCGCTCATTCTCGATGGCGATTTCGGCAACGCCGAAGAATGAATGTCTGGGCCATCTCCAGAATGAGCGTCAGAATCCTTTGACCGTAGGCTTTCTGGTGACCCGCCAGAAGATTTGGCGTCGGCCGCATCGCCGGATACGGCATCCGGAGCAACGGCAGGATCCGCGATGGCGACCAGCGGAACCAGACACGCGAACACGACGGCAGCCGTGAGACCGATCATGCGGAGATTCATGGTGGCCCCACCTGGCGACTGCGCGGAATTCCTGACGGCGGAGCGACGATATCGGCGTCATGCGCGCCGGCGGTTCGCCCGGCACGCGAATACCGCGGATCCCGTCCGGCTCACACCCGTTCGAGTGAGCCGGACGCCGGGCTTCCCTTTCCGCGTCCGCCCCTTTCCCAAGGCCGCCCGGCTTCCCCCCGTAGGACGCCGGGCGGCCCCTTCCGAGGCCGCCCGGCGTCCTCGCCCGGGACGTCAGTAGGCGAGCCGGCTACCGCCCCCCGGCGCGCCGGTGCTCGCCTCGACCAAGGCGTCCAGGACCGCTTCGACATCCGGGAGCCAGGGCGCCACGGCCACCGGAGCCCCGCCCTTCGCCCGCCCGCGGGACACCGGGGCGGAGGAGGCGGAGGAGGAGGCCCCGAGCGGTGCGGGGGACCGTTCCCAGCGGACCTGGCCCGTGCCGGTCCGGGACGGCGGCAGGACGAGGTAGCCGCCCTCGCCGTGGAACCGGAGCGAGCTGGGCACCCAGTCCTTCGCGTACAGCAGCTCGCCGAGCCGTTCCAGGGTGTACGGGGCCACCAGCAGCGACCACCGGGTGGGTGTCGCCACGACCGGGCCGAGCCGCACGCCGAGGGCGTCGAGGGCGCTCAGCGCTCTGGCGCCGGCCACGGCGGGCAGGCTCACCGCGCAGGGCGCGCGGCCTCCGGTCGCCAGCATCACGGGGGCGGTGGGGCGGTTGGCCCACCACCAGCGCACCATGCGCTCGTCCGTGGTGGCCGCCAGCAGGCCGGGGTCGAAGGGGTGTGCGCCCGGTACGGCGCAGTCGGGTTCGGGGCAGGCGCAGCCGGGGCCGGCGCTCTGGCCGTGCGGGGCGGCCTGCGCCGTCCCCACTCCGGGGAGCACGGGCCATTGCCATACGGTGGCGCAGGTCAGGGCCGCGTCGAGCCGGGCGGTCCCCTCCTTGCGCCGGAGCCGGAGCCTGCGTCGCCTTCCGAGGATCTCGCGCATGAGCGCTCGTTCCTTTCCGTTGAACGCCGAATCCACATGACAGCACGCGTGCGTGACACCACGTGCGTATCTCTTCGCTGTGCGTACGTGCCCATCACTTCTGCGGTACAGGGACGTGCGTGCCGTCGATACCGAGCGTGAGCCGAGCCGAGCCGAGTGGAATCGATCCGAATAGAACCGATCTGGGTGGAGCTGAGAGCCGAACCGAGCAGAGTCGAGCGGAGTCGAACCGAACGGGGCCTAACTGACCGAACGGAGCCGAACTGAACCGAGCGGAGTCGTGCTGCTCTGGCAGAGTCGTGCGGGTCGAGCCGGGTCGGCGGTCGCCGGGCGAGGGTGGCCTGCGCCTCGCCTGCCGTCCCTGGTGCGAACCCCGCCGTCCGGGGCCGGGGCGTCGTCGTCACGGGTTAGGACGCCCGAACCCGCTGCCGGGTTCCTGGGCGATCACAACTACACCCGCGCATCACCGTTTACGTACCCAGCATGCCCGGGATGACGCTCCTCCGGCGACTTGACCCCGGAGGTGCCCCTGTCGAGCAGCCCCAGTCGATCGCAAATAGCGTCCATAGGGTGCATTTTTTGGCCAAGTTAACCGACACTGGGAGAGCACGAATCGCCCGGACCCCGAAGGGACAATGCTGGACATCGGGTTACTTGTGCGTGTACATGTGGATGCATTGATAGTGGCGCAGAATCACATGGGGGTTTGCGATGCTATTCGACGAATCACACCGGTCGGAAAGCTGGCTGCCATGAGCGCCCCACACCTGCCGAAAGTGGCTGGAATCGATCCAGAGGTTCCGGTTTCAACGCAGACTTCCGCGCCCCTGACGGAGGTCCCGGCACCGCCCGGAGCCTTCATCCAGGACCGCCTGGCGGGCTGGGTCTCGGACCTCACCACCCTGCACGAACTCACCGAGCGGCTGGCCGGGACGAGCACCCTCGACACCGCCCTGAACGAGCTGCTGCACGCCGGAGCCGCCCTCGTCGGAGCCCGCCGCGGACTTCTCGTTCTGGAACCGGCGAACGGCGAAGGCCCCTCCGCCACCCTCGGCCTCGGGCTCACCCACGCCGAGCTCGGGCACATCGAGACCGTGCCGCGCGCGGCCACCGCCCTCGGCCGCGTTCTCGACGGGCTGCCGGACACCGCGGACGGGGTCGCCAGCCCCGACCTGCTCGGCGAGCAGAACCTGGACCCCCGGCACCGCGAGGTCGCCACCCGGCTCGGCTACGCCGCGAGCTACGCCCTCCCGCTCTCCTCCGAGGCGGCCGGCCGGCTCGGCGCGGCGCTCTGGCTCTACGACGAACCCGCCGAGCCCGCGCAGAAGCAGCGCCACCTGGCCGGCCTCTACGCGCGCTACGCCACCGAGCACCTGGCCCGTCTGATCGAGCTGGAGCGCGCCCGGGCGGACGTCGCCGCCGTCGCCGAGGAACTGCTGCCCAGCCGGCTGCCGCGGATCCCCGGCGTCCAGCTCGCCGCCCGGCACCGCACCGGCCCCCGGGGAGGCGGCGACTGGTACGACGCGCTGCCGCTGCCCGACCGCACGCTCGGCCTCGCCGTCGGCTCCGTGGGCGGGTCCGGGCCGAGCGCCATGGCCGCCATGGGCCGGCTGCGCGCCAGTCTGCGGGCGTACGCCGTGATGGAGGGAGAGGACCCCGTCGCCGTCCTCTCCGACCTGGAACTGCTGCTGCGGCTCACCGAGCCCGCGCGGACCGCGACCGCCCTCTTCGCCTACTGCGAGCCCGCCGCCCGCAAGGTCGTGCTGGCCGGGGCCGGGCACACCCCGCCGCTGGTACTCGGCGAGCGGCGCTGCGAGTTCGTCGAGACCACGCTCTCCGCCCCGCTGGGGATGCTCGCCTGCTGGGAGGCGCCGAGCGTGGAGTTCAGCCCCGCGCCCGGTGAGACGGTGCTGCTCTACACGGACGGGCTGCTGCGCCGCACCGGGGACGCGATGGACCGCGCCTTCGCCCGGCTGCACTCCGCCGCCGCCTCCGTGCCGAAGTCGGGGCGGCACGATCCGGCGGCCGTGGCCGACCACGTCCTGCGCACGATGCTCCCCGACGGCCTCGACCGGAGCGACTCCACCGAGGATGTCGTGATCCTCGCCGCCCACTTCGACTGACCCCTCGGCCGCCCCCGGGCCGCCTCTGCGACGCTCTCTCCGGTAACAGGCCCTTCGGCCCTGGGCCCCCTTCCGCACGCCCGTACGATGGGTGATGGTCCAGTGTCGTATCAAGGAGAGACAAATCGTGTCTGAGGAGCTCATCCCGGAGAACCCGGAGCAGGAGACCGAAGAGAACGAAGCGGAAAAGGTCAAGCAGCGGAAGAACGGCCTGTACCCGGGCGTCTCCGACGAGCTCGCCGAGAACATGAAGTCGGGCTGGGCCGACACCGAGCTGCACGACCTCCAGCCGATCCCCCAGGCCGAGCACACCGCCGCCCGGCGCGCCGCGCTCTCCGCCCGCTTCCCCGGCGAGCGCCTGGTCATCCCCGCGGGCAACCTGAAGACCCGCTCCAACGACACCGAGTACGCCTTCCGCGCCTCCACCGAGTACGCGTACCTCACCGGTGACCAGACCCAGGACGGCGTGCTCGTCCTGGAGCCGACGGGCGAGCGCGGCCACGAGGCCACGATCTACCTGCTGCCGCGCTCCAACCGGGAGAACGGCGAGTTCTGGCTCGACGGCCAGGGCGAGCTGTGGGTCGGCCGCCGCAACTCCCTCACCGAGGCCGAGCAGCTGCTGGGCGTTCCCGCGAAGGACGTACGCGAGCTGCCCGCCGCGCTGACCGAGGCCACCGGCCCGGTCCGGGGCGTCCGCGGGCACGACGCGTCCATCGAGGCCGCCCTCACCGACAAGGTCACCGCGGAGCGCGACGAGGAGCTGCGCGTCCACCTCTCCGAGGCCCGTCTGGTGAAGGACGCCTTCGAGATCGCCGAGCTGCAGAAGGCGTGCGACGCCACCGCGCGCGGCTTCGAGGACGTCGTGAAGAGCCTGGACAAGGCCGAGGCGACCAGCGAGCGCTTCATCGAGGGCACGTTCTTCCTCCGCGCCCGCATCGAGGGCAACGACATCGGCTACGGCTCGATCTGCGCCGCAGGGCCGCACGCGACCACCCTGCACTGGGTCCGCAACGACGGCGCCGTCCGGTCCGGCGAGCTGCTGCTCCTGGACGCCGGGGTCGAGACCAACGACCTCTACACCGCCGACGTGACGCGCACCCTGCCGATCAACGGCACGTTCTCGCCGCTCCAGCGCAAGATCTACGACGCGGTGTACGAGGCCCAGGAGGCGGGCATCGCCGCCGTGAAGCCCGGCGCCGACTACCGCGACTTCCACGACGCCGCGCAGCGCGTGCTCACCGAGAAGCTCGTCGAGTGGGGTCTGCTCGGCGACCTGTCCGTGGACAAGGTCCTGGAGCTGGGCCTCCAGCGCCGCTGGACCCTGCACGGCACGGGCCACATGCTCGGCATGGACGTCCACGACTGCGCCGCCGCGCGCACCGAGACGTACGTCAACGGCACGCTGGAGCCGGGCGTCTGCCTGACGGTCGAGCCCGGTCTGTACTTCCAGGCCGACGACCTGACCGTGCCCGAGGAGTACCGGGGCATCGGCGTCCGGATCGAGGACGACATCCTGGTCACCGAGGACGGCAACCGGAACCTCTCCGACACGCTGCCCCGCCAGGCGGACGAGGTCGAGGCCTGGATGGCCCGGCTGAAGGGCTGATCCCCTACGCCTACGCCGGGGGCGCGCCGTTCACTACACCGTGAGCAGCGCGCCCTCGCGCCATTTCAGGATCTTGTCGAAGCTCACCACCGCGCCACGGCCCGGCCGGTTGCCGAACTGGACGTGGTCGGAGAGCTGCTGGATGAGGTCGAGACCCCGTCCGCTCTCGGCTTCGGATGGTGAGGAATGCGCGGCTGGGCGAAGCGCGCGCCGGGCGGGAAAGCCCGGCCCCGAGTCGCTGACCTCGATACGGCATTTCTCGCCGTCCAGATAGGCCGTGACCCGGTACTGCCCGGAGTCCGCGGAAGGGCGTACGTAACCGGAATCCCCCGGCTCCCCGAGAGCCGTCCGATCGCCGCCGTGCTCGACGGCGTTCGCACAGGCCTCGCTGAGCGCGACCGACAGGTCGAAGGAGATGTCCGGATCCACCCCTGCGGTTTCCATGGTGCCGAGCAGAAAACGACGGGCGAGCGGAACGCTCGCAGCTTCGCGCCGCAAATGGAGTGACCACCAGATGCTCATCTTCCAGCCTCCTGGCTGCGGCTCGACGTATCGATACGTATTGCCGCCCTCGGCACTTCGTAAGCACGGATCGGGCGGGAGAGCCCTCATTCGGCGGATGTGGATATTCGGCCGCCCGGTGTATGGACCGGCCCGGCCGCAGGTCACCGGGGTCCGGCCCGGCGACCTGACGGGCGCGCCCGCGGTCCGTACATCCCCCGCGAACAGGCGCAACAAGCACGGTTGGGGACGGAGGCTGATCTTCCGGACCTGCCGTACGGCGCACGGTGGCGCAGTGCGATGATGTCCCGGCCATGTCCACGCCTCTCGCACGCGCCGGAGCCGGTCTGCGGCTCATGAGGGCCGCGGTGTTCACCGCGGTCTGCGTCGTGCTGTCCGCGGCCGGACACGCGCTCGCCGCCGGAACGGCCGTTCCCGCGTGGACACTGCTCGCCGGATTCCTCGGTGTTCTCGCCGTCGCCACCCTCCTCGCCGGACGGGAACGTTCCCTTCCGGGCATCGTGGGCGCGCTGGCCGGCGGGCAGATCCTCCTGCATGTTCTCTTCGCGTACGGCAGCCACGGCAGCGCCCCGGCCGCCGCGTCCACCGGCGGCGACAACCCGCTCATCCGGTTCGCCTCCGGACTCGTGTGCGGCGAAGCGTCGGCGGGGCTGAACGCGGCCGAAGCCCACCGCATCGTCTCCTCCGCGGGCATCGACCCCTCGACACTCCCGGGTGCCCACGGGCATCTCGCGGCGGGGGGCGGTTCCGGAGCGGCCCAGGCCGCCGCGTCGGCGGCCGGGGACGGGGCCTCCGGCATCGCGCAGGTCTGCGCCGCGGTCTCCGCGATGCTGCCGAGCCTGCCGATGTTCCTGGCCCACGTCCTCGTCGCGCTCGCCACCGGCTGGCTGCTGCGGCGCGGCGAGATCGCCCTCTTCGCGGTGGCCCGGCTCTCCGCCCACAGCGCCCAGGCGCTGGCGGCCGGGGCCCGGCTCCGTTCCCTGCGGGCCGCGCTCGCCCTCGTCCGCGCGCTGCGGGCCGGGGCCCGTGAGCAGCTCGTGGCCGGACCGCGCGCTCCGCGCCACGGTGACGACGTCCCCGTGCCGGTCGACAGGGATCCTCTGCAGCACCTGGTGATCAGGCGCGGGCCTCCGGCCCCGTACGCCCTCGCAGCCTGACGCGACGCCTCCACCGGGCCCCGCGGGCCGTTCGTGCACATCTCCCGTGCACGCGACGGTCCGCACGGAACCGCACCGCGAGGTGTCGTGACGCCGTCGCGCATCCGCGCGCCGGACCACCGTGTTCCGTTTCCCTGTGGAGATTCCTGCCATGAAGCTTTCCCGTATCGCCCTCGCCGGCGGCGTCGCCGCGTCCACCGTTCTGCTGATCGCCGGCCCGGCCGCCGCCCACGTCAGCGTCCAGCCGGTGGGCGAGGCCGCCAAGGGCGGATATGCCACGCTCAACTTCAAGGTCCCCAACGAGCGCGACCAGGCCTCGACGGTGAAGCTCGAAGTCAACTTCCCGGCCGACCACCCGCTCTCCTCCGTCACCCCGCAGGCCGTCCCGGGCTGGGACATCAAGATCGACAAGAGCAAGCTCGACAAGCCTCTCGAGGTGCACGGCAAGAAGATCACCGAGGCCGTCTCCAAGGTGACCTGGACCGCGGACGACAGCGAGATCGCCCCCGGCTACTTCCAGCAGTTCCCGGTCTCCGTCGGCGCGCTCCCCGAGGACGCCGACCAGCTCGTCTTCAAGGCGATCCAGACGTACGACAACAAGGAAGTCGTCCGCTGGATCGAGGAGCCCACGGCGGGCGGCGAGGAGCCCGACAGCCCCGCCCCGGTCCTGAAGCTGGCCGCCGCCGCCGAGGACCACCACGGCGGCGCGGCCGACGACGCCAAGGAGGCCGACGACCACAAGGCCGCCGACACCGCCGCGTCGACCGAGAAGACCGGCACCGCCGCGTCCTCCTCCTCCAGCGACACCACCGCCCGCACCCTGGGCATCATCGGCATCGTCATCGGTGTCGCCGGTGTCGCGTTCGGCGTGCTCGCCGGACGCCGCCGCTCGGCCTGACCGGCCGGTTCCCTCACCCGCACCACGTTCAGGACACCCCTTTCATGCGCAACAGAAAAGCAGTGACGGCCGTGGCGTTCGCCGCCGCGGCCGCACTGGCCCTCTCCGCCTGCGGCACCGGTGACGACAAGGCGGGCTCCTCGTCCGTCGCCGACGTCAGCGCCGCGCCGAAGGACAAGGCCGCGACCGTCCTCGACCAGCCGTTCACCAAGCCGAACCTCGTCCTCACCGATACGCAGGGCAAGAAGTACGACCTGCGCGAGGCGACCAAGGGCAAGCCGACGCTCATCTACTTCGGCTACACCAACTGCCCCGACGTCTGCCCGCTGACCATGAGCAACATCTCGCTCGCCAAGCGGGAGCTGCCCAAGGCCGACCAGGACAAGCTCCAGGTCGTCTTCGTCACCACCGACCCCGAGCGCGACACGCCCGCCTCGCTCGGCACGTGGCTCAAGGCCCAGGACCCCACCTTCACCGGTCTCACCGGCGACTTCCCGACCATCCAGGCCGGGGCCCGGCAGATCGGCATCGGCATCGACGCGCCGAAGAAGGAGAAGGACGGGACCGTCGTCTCGATGCACGGCGCCCAGGTCATCGCCTTCTCCCCGAAGACGGACGAGGGGTACGTGCTCTACGGCGAGGACACCAGCGCCGAGGAGTACACGAAGGACCTCCCCAAGCTGATCAAGGGGGAGGCTCCGTGAACCGCCGCACGGCTCTCGCGGGCGGCATCGCCCTCACGACCGCGCTGACGCTGGCCGGGTGCTCGTCGGACAGCGGGTCCGGCAGCGAGCCGGAACTGAAGGTGGTGGGGGCGTTCATGCCGCAGCCCGTCAGCGACATGGCCGCCGGATTCCTCGTCGTCCAGAACAACGGCGGCGCCGGGGACCGGCTCACCTCGGTGACCAGCCCGCTCTCCGACGACGTCACCATCCACGAGACGAAGAACCAGAAGATGCGCGAGGTCTCCTCGTTCGAGGTGCCCGCGAACGGCGAGCTCGATCTCGAACGCGGTGGCAACCACATCATGTTCATGAAGCTCAAGCAGCAGCCCAAGCAGGGCGAGAAGGTCTCCGTCGAGCTGCACTTCGAGAAGGCCGACCCGATCAAGGTCGACCTGCCGGTGAAGGAAACCACCCACAACCCGAAGAAGCAGTGAGGGACTGAATCCAGATGTCTGCCACCGCCCCGTACGCCGGGCCGTCCCCGATACGCCGGCCGCTCGCCGCCGCCGCGCTCCTCGCCGCCCTCGTCAGCCTGGTGTTCGGGCTGCTGCTGGCCGGCGCGGGCCCGGCGTCCGCGCACGCCGCCCTCACCGGGAGCGACCCGCGGGACGGGGCGGTGGTGGACACCGCGCCCAAGGAGGTCACCCTCAGCTTCTCCGAGGCCATCGCCGTGGGCGACGACTCCATCCGGGTCCTCGACCCCAGCGGCAAGCGCGCCGACACCGGGGCCGAGCCGAAGGACCTGTCCGAGGGCTCCACCGTCCGCTACGGCGTCGCGCTCCACACCGGGCTGCCGGACGGCACCTACACGGTGGCCTGGCAGGCGATCTCCGCCGACAGCCACCCGATCTCCGGCGCGTTCACGTTCTCCATCGGCGCCCCCTCCGACACCACCGTCGCCCTGCCCTCCCAGGAGGCCGGCGGCGGCCCCGTCGGCGTCGTCTACGACATCGCGCGCTACGCGGCGTACGGCGGATTCGTCCTGCTCGTCGGCGGCAGCGCGTTCGTCCTGGTCTGCTGGCGGCGCGGCGCGACCGCCCTGCCGATGCAGCGGCTCGTGGTCCGCGGCTGGCTCACCCTGACCGCGGCGACCCTGGTCATGCTGCTGCTGCGCAATCCGTACACCGGCAGCGGGAAGTTCGCCGACGCCTTCGACCTCGCCGGGCTCCAGTCGGTCCTGGACACCAAGCCCGGCGCCGCGCTCGTCTCCCGGCTGCTGCTGCTCGGGGCCGCCGCCCTGTTCATCGCCGTGCTGTTCGGCACGTACGCGCGGCGCGAGGACGAGCGCGAGAAGAAGGACCTCACCTTCGGCCTCGCCGTCGGGGGCGGGGTGGTCGCCGCGGGCATCGCCGCCACCTGGGCGATGTCCGAGCACGCCTCGACCGGCATCCAGGCGGGCGTCGCCATGCCGGTCGACGTACTGCATCTGCTGGCCGTCGCCGCCTGGCTCGGCGGACTCGCCTCGCTCCTCGTGGCCCTGTACCGGACGCCGGACATCGGGAGCGCCGCGGTCCGGCGCTTCTCCGCGGTCGCGTTCGGCAGTGTCGTGGTCCTGGCGGCGACCGGGATCTACCAGTCCTGGCGGCAGGTCGGCTCCTGGTCGGCGCTGACCGGGACGCGTTACGGGCAACTGCTGATCCTCAAGGTGGCGCTGATCGCCGTCCTGCTCGCGGTCGCCTGGTTCTCCCGGCGCTGGACCGGACGGCTGACGGACACGGCGGTCGCTTCCGAGGAGAAGGACGCCGAAGAGAACGGGGCCGCGACCGAGCCGGAGGAGGCAGCGGGCTCTCCGGCCGACGTCGACCCCGAGCGGGCCGCGCAACTGGCCCGTCAGCGGGCCGTCCTGACCGCGACGAAGAAGAAGCGGATACGGGACGCCGACCCGGAGCGCTCCGGGCTGCGCCGCTCGGTCCTGGCCGAGGCCGCCGTCGCCGTCGTCCTGCTGGCCGTCACCACCATGCTGACGTCCACCGAACCGGGCCGTACGGAAGAGGAGGCGGCCGGCGGATCCACCTCGGCGAGCGCTCCCGCAGCCGGCGGCCCGGTCAACCTGAGCATGCCGTTCGACACCGGCGGCCAGAACGGCAAGGGCACCGTCCGCATCGACATCGAACCCGGCCGCACCGGCTCCAATGACCTGCATGTGTGGATCGACGGCAGCGACGGCGAGCCGATGGACGTCCCCGAGCTGAAGCTGGCCCTCACCCTGGAGTCGAAGGACATCGGCCCGCTGCCGGTCGTCCCGGACCGGCTGGCCGAGGGGCACTGGTCGGCGAGCGGTGTACAGATCCCGATGGCCGGGGACTGGAAGATCGATGTGACGGTACGGACCTCCGACATCGACCAGGTCACCATCGACAAGAACGCGAAGATCGGCTGAGCACGGTGAGCAAGACCACGAAGCAGGCCCCGGACGGGACCGCCACGACCGGCGCTCCGGGCAGCGACGGCAGTGGCACCACCGGCGTATCGCGGCGGCGACTGCTGGGCACCGCGGGCGCTGCGAGCGCCACGGGGCTGGTGCTGGGCGCCGGGGGCGGGGCCGCGGGTTATGCCGCCACCCGCCCGGAGGAGCCGGCCGCGCTGACGACCGTCGGGGCGACCGAGGCGATGTTTCACGGGAAACATCAACCGGGGATCACCACTCCGCTTCAGGCCCGGGGTCATCTCGTCGCCTTCGACCTGGCGGCGGGCGCCGGGCGCAAGGAGGCGGCGGCGCTGCTGCGGCGCTGGTCCGCGGTGGCGCGGGAGCTGATGGGTGGCCGCCCTGCGGCGGGCGGGCCGGACGGCCCCGGGCACGACACCGGGATCGCCCTGGACGCGGGCCCGTCGTCCCTGACCGTCACGTTCGGCTTCGGGCGTACGTTCTTCGCGCGCACGGGTCTGACCGCCCGTCTGCCCGCCGCGCTCGACCCGCTGCCCGCGTTCTCCGCCGACGCCCTCGACGACCGGCGCTCGAACGGTGACCTGTGGGTGCAGATCGGCGCGGACGACGCGCTGGTCGCCTTCCACGCGCTGCGGGCCCTCCAGAAGGAGGCCGCGGGCACGGCACGGGTGCGGTGGCAGATGAACGGCTTCAACCGCACGCCCGGCGCGACCGCCCGGCCGATGACCGCCCGCAATCTGATGGGCCAGATCGACGGGACCGGCAATCCGAAACCGGCCGACGAGGACTTCGACGAGCGCGTCTTCGTCCCCGCGTCGCCCGGGAAGCCGCAGGAGTGGATGGAGGGCGGTTCGTACGCCGTCGTCCGCCGGATCAGGATGCTCCTGGACGACTGGGAGAAGCTTCCGGTGGAGCGCCAGGAGCGGGTCATCGGGCGGCGCAAGGCGGACGGGGCGCCGCTGAGCGGGGGGACCGAGACCACCGAGATGGACCTCGACAAGGCGGGCCCGGACGGCAGGCTCGTGATCCCCGACAACGCCCACGCCCGGATCTCCTCGCCCGAGAAGAACGGCGGGGCCGCCATGCTGCGCCGCCCGTTCTCGTACCACGACGGCATCGCGGAGGACGGCACTCCGGACGCCGGGCTCCTCTTCGTCTGCTGGCAGGCGGACCCGTTCCGGGGCTTCGTGCCGGTGCAGCGCAAGCTCGACCGGGGCGACGCGCTGTCGCCGTTCCTCCGGCACGAGGCAAGTGGTGTCTTCGCGGTGCCGGGCGGGGCGGCGGAGGGCGAGTACGTGGGACAGCGGCTCCTGGAGTCGTAGGGCGCGACGAGGGCAGTGGCTTCCGGACGCGTGGACGCACACGGGGCCAGCGGCTTCCGGAGGCGTCAGGGCCGCTCGGGGGCCGGGCACACAGGCTCGCGACCGCATTCTGAGACAGCGCGGCGGGCCTCGCGGGGCGCACTAGGGTGACCGTATGTCAGCCACGCGCTACGCCTATCTCGGCCCCGAGGGCACCTTCACCGAGGTCGCCCTCCGTACGCTCCCGGAAGCCGCCACCCGTGAGCTCGTCCCGATGCTGTCCGTGCCGGCCGCCCTGGACGCCGTACGCAACGGGGAGGCGGCGGCAGCGCTCGTGCCGATCGAGAACTCCGTCGAGGGCGGCATCACCGCGACGCTCGACGAGCTGGCCGGCGGGGAACCGCTGATGATCTACCGCGAGGTGCTGCTCTCCATCACCTTCGCGCTGCTGGTACGGCCCGGGACCAAGCTGTCGGACATCAAGACGGTCACCGCGCACCCGGCCGCCCAGCCGCAGGTGCGCAACTGGATGGCGGTCCATCTCCCGGGGGCCCTGTGGGAGTCGGCGGCGTCCAACGCGGACGGGGCCCGGCTGGTCCAGGAGGGCCGGTACGACGCCGCGTTCGCCGGTGAGTTCGCCGCCGCCACCTACGGCCTGGAGCCACTGGTGACGGAGATCCACGACGCGGAGAACGCCCAGACCCGCTTCGTCCTGGTGGGCCGCCCGGCCCGGCCCTCCGCACCGACCGGCGCGGACAAGACCTCCGTGGTGATCTGGCTGGGCGACGACCATCCCGGCGCCCTGCTGGAGCTGCTCCAGGAGTTCGCGGTGCGCGGCGTCAACCTGATGCTGATCCAGTCCCGCCCGACCGGCGAGGGGATCGGCAACTACTGCTTCGCCGTGGACGCGGAGGGGCACATCGCGGACCGGCGGGTCGGGGAGGCCCTGATGGGGCTGAAGCGGATCAGCCCGAAGGTACGGTTCCTCGGCTCGTACCCGCGGGCGGGTGTCTCGCCGGACGAGGTGCGGCCGCTGCGGGCGGGCACGTCGGACGCCGCGTTCACGGAAGCCTCCGACTGGCTTGCGCGCAGCCAGGACGGCCGGATCTGACGGCAGCAGGGCAGACGAGGCCCCCGCGGAGCACCTGCCTCCGGGTCCGGGGTGTGTCCTTGTTGCGCGCTCCGCAGCAGTGCGATCTACGGATAGTCACGCACTCCGGAGAGTTATCCACAGGGAGGGCTCTCGACCTGGGGACAAGTCGACACCCTCATGCGACATCATCGACAAATCAACCCAGCCGACCTGAAGCCGTCCACAGGGACTCGATGCGGCACGAGGCGGCACGAGTCTCCCGTGTCACCCGAATTCCCTTGATCGACTCTATGGAGCGATGAATTCCCACCCGAACGAGCACGCGGAAGGGGTTTGGCGGGGACTCCGCGGCACTTCGTCCGAGTTCCGGAACAATGCCCTCCGGCATCCACAGAACTTCCACACAGCCTGTGGATAACTATTCCGGCATCGCGATTCCTGTGGACAACAGCGGCTGACACACCCCCAACTCCCCTCCCGCTCAAGGCAGGTGCGTCAAGGCGGACCGCACCTTCTGCCCTGTTCAGGGGAGTTAACCACCGTTATTGACGACCCTCCCCCGCCCCGGCACCGCCGCCGTCCGCGATTCCCCCCAGAAATATCAATTCCGGCAATTCGGTCATAGTGACACGCTCGGCAATATCGGTTCGAGTGCGAGAACCACGCACCGGTAGCCTGGAGGGGTGATTGACCTTCGCCTGCTCCGTGAGGACCCCGACCGTGTTCGCGCCTCCCAGCGCGCCCGTGGAGAGGACGTCGCCCTCGTCGACGCCCTGCTCTCCGCCGACGAGCTGCGCAGGTCGTCCGGCGTCCGCTTCGACGAACTCCGCGCCGAACAGAAGTCGCTCGGCAAGCTGATTCCCAAGGCCACCCCCGAGGAGCGCACCGAGCTCCTCAAGAAGGCCGAACAGCTCAAGTCCGACGTCAAGGCGGCCGACGCCGCCCAGGACGAGGCCGACGCGGACGCCAAGCGGCTGCTGCTCCAGCTCGGCAACATCGTCCACGAGGACGTGCCGGTCGGCGGTGAGGAGGACTTCGTCGTCCTGGAGACGCACGGCACCATCCGCGACTTCGGCGCCGAGGGCTTCGAGCCGAAGGACCACCTGGAGCTCGGCGAGGCGCTCGGCGCCATCGACATGGAGCGCGGGGCGAAGGTCTCCGGCTCGCGGTTCTACTACCTCACGGGCGTCGGCGCGCTCCTGGAGCTCGCCCTCGTCAACGCGGCGATCGCGCAGGCCACCGAGGCCGGCTTCATCCCGATGCTCACTCCGGCGCTGGTCCGCCCCCGCGCCATGGAGGGCACCGGCTTCCTCGGCCAGGCCTCGGAGAACGTGTACCACCTGGAGAAGGACGACTACTACCTGGTCGGCACCTCCGAGGTCCCCCTCGCCGCGTACCACATGGACGAGATCATCGAGGCCGACAAGCTGCCCCTGCGGTACGCCGGGTTCTCCCCGTGCTTCCGCCGTGAGGCCGGCACGTACGGCAAGGACACCCGCGGCATCTTCCGCGTCCACCAGTTCGACAAGGTCGAGATGTTCTCGTACGTCGACCCGGCGGACGCCGAGGCCGAGCACCGCAGGCTCCTGGAGTGGGAGAAGCAGTGGCTCACCGGCCTCGAACTGCCCTTCCAGGTGATCGACGTCGCCACCGGCGACCTCGGCGCATCGGCCTCGCGGAAGTTCGACTGCGAGGCGTGGATCCCGACCCAGGGCAAGTACCGCGAGCTGACCTCCGCGTCGAACTGCGACGGCTTCCAGGCCCGCCGCCTGTCCGTCCGGATGCGCGAGGGCAAGAAGGTCCAGCCGCTGGCCACGCTGAACGGCACGCTCTGCGCCGTACCGCGCACCATCGTGGCGATCCTGGAGAACCACCAGCTCCCCGACGGTTCGGTCCGGGTGCCCGAGGTGCTCCGTCCGTACCTGGGCGGGCGCGAGGTCCTGGAACCGGTCGCCAAGTGACCTTCCCCTACAAGCTCGTCGCGACCGACCTCGACGGCACGCTGCTGCGCGGGGACGACACGGTCTCCGAGCGCACCCGCGAGGCCCTGGCCGCCGTCACGGCGGCCGGTGCCGCGCACATCATCGTCACCGGACGCGCGGTCCCCTGGACCCGGCACATCCTGGACGACCTCGGTTACGAGGGGCTCGCGGTCTGCGGCCAGGGTGCGCAGGTCTACCACGCGGGCGAGCACAAGCTGCTGACCTCGTTGACCCTGGACCGGCAGCTCGCCGGTCTCGCGCTGTCCAAGATCGAAGCGGAGGTCGGCCCGCTGCACCTGGCGGCCAGCCGCGACGGCCTGGAAGGCGAAGTTCTGGTCGGTCCCGGCTACCGGGTGCAGGAGGGGCCGCTCCCGTACCTCTTCGTGGACGACGCCACCGAGATGTGGACCGCCCCGCTCAACAAGGTCTACATACAGCACCCGGAGCTGGACGACGACGCGCTGGCCGCCGCCGCACGGGCGACCGTCGGCAGCCTGGTCGACGTGGTCATGGCCGGAGCCGGAGTGGTCGAGATCCTGCCCCTGGGTCTGAGCAAGGCGACCGGCCTCTCACTGGCCGCCCGCCGGCTCGGCGTGAAGGCGGCCGACACGATCGCTTTCGGCGACATGCCGAACGACATCCCGATGTTCGGCTGGGCCCACCACGGCGTGGCCATGGCCAACGCCCACGACGACCTGAAGGCCGTCGCCCACGAGATCACCGCGTCCAACGAGGACGACGGCATCGCGGTGGTCCTGGAGGAGCTGCTCCGCTCGGCGCCCGCGCAGCCCGCGCGGTAGGACGCCCCTCCCGCACCCCGGTCAGCGTGACAGCGGCCCGGCACCGTTTCCCACGGTGCCGGGCCGCCGGCGTCAGCGCTGCCCGCGCTGCCCGCTGCGGCGGCGCAGATCCTTCAGCTGCCGGGCGAAGCAGTCCAGCCGCCCGTCCAGCCGCACGACGTCCTGCTGCACGTCCGTCAGCCGCAGACTCATCGCCCCGATCACCTGGTGCGTCACCTCGACCTTGCGGTCGAGGCTGTCGAGCCGCTCCGACATCCGCACCAGCACCGGACCGAGCTCCTGGAGCGCGCTGCCGACGCCGGTGAGGCAGCTCTCGATGCGCGTGACGCGCTGGTCGAGGGAGGCGTAATGCGTGCGCAGCGCCTCCTCGGCGTCGAGGAGGTACGTACGCACGCAGCGGGCGATGTCGCTGTCGCGAAGAAGCAGGGCGATGTTGAGGACGGTTCGGCGGGTGTAGAGCCGCAGTTGCGTGGCCGCCTGTGGATAACTTTCCACTCCGTCACGACCCCATAGCGACACCATGTCGCTTTGGAAGGATCGCAGGTCAGCGCCGCGCAGCACGCGCATGCCGTTCTCGGTGAACTCCTCCTGATGCCGGTCGGCCAGCCTCCTGACCGCCCTTGTGGATACTTCGAAGTACCGAGCCACATCATCTGTGCGAACGTGAATTCCGTCCGGGAGCATGACCAGGCTCTTCACCTTGTCGAGGACGTCGACGCGCCCCATCTGCTCCCCGCGCAGCGCGCGTGATTCGAGCAGGGCGACTTCCGTGGGCATGGGTGTGCCTTTCGTGCGAGGGAATGACGAGGACGGCCCACACCCCGGGCTTCAGGGGTGGAGGACGCTCACGGTTGCCACTCACTCGATGACCGGTCCGGTGGGCTGAGCCTCACCCGGTGCCGGCATTCCCCGATTTCCCGATCGCTACGACGCCACGGATTCCAGTTGCCTCCACGCGTCCTGCCCAACGACCCGATAAACGTACGGTTACGCGCACACCTGTCCGCTCATACGACGACCCCCGCCCTTGCCAGAACAAGGGCGGGGGTCGTCGAGGCGCACGGGGCTCAGGCCGCAGGCCTCACTCCTCGCCCGCCAGCTTCAGCGTGCGCAGCTTCTGGCCCGCGTACCAGGTGGCCGCGGCCGTGACCGCGACCAGCAGGACCGTGGCGAGCGGCAGGCCGACTTCCGAGGTCACCACGCCGTCGCCCGAGACCTTCTGGGCGACCGCCAGGGACCACTGCTGGACGCTGAGCGTGCGCGCACCGGCCACCAGGCTGCCGAAGAGGGCCTCCCAGACCAGCGCGTACACCAGGCCCAGGACCACCGCGTGCCGGCTGACCGTGCCGAGCAGCAGGAACAGGGCGCTGTACGCGATCGAGGCGACCAGCGCCGCGATCGTGTAGGCGACGGCGATCTGCTGGCCGTTGCCGTTGAGGATCAGGCCCGCGAGCAGCGTCGGCAGGGCGGAGAACACCATGGTCACGGCGATGGCCACGATCAGCTTGGTGAAGATGATCGTGGGCCGCTTCACGGGCTTGGCGAGCAGGTAGACGATCGAGCCGTCGTCGATCTCGGGGCCGATCGCCCCGGTGCCCGCGATCACGCCGATCAGCGGCACCATCGTGGCGATGGCGAAGCCGCCGAGGACGTCCGAGGCGATCTGGTCATCGGCTCCGGCGAACATGCGCACGGCCGCGGCGATGACCAGCAGCAGTGCGGGCAGGACGAACAGGATGGCGGCCCGGCGCCGGCCGAGCAGGGCCCGGTAGGTGAGCCGGGCGACTGTGGGGTCGTACATGACGGTGCACAGCTCCTTTCAGGCCACTACTCAGGCCGCTACGAGGTAGGAAAAGACCGATTCGAGGGACTCGTCGGACGGCGAGACGGTGAGCAGTCGGATGCCCTGTTCACGGGCGACCCTCGGCAGCAGTTCGGTGAACCGCCCGAAGTCGACGGCCTGGATGCGCAGCGCCTTCTCGGTCAGGTCGACCTCGATGCCGGCCGTGGACGGGTCGGCGATGAGCGCGGCCGCCAGCGCCCGGTCGTCGCTGGAGCGCACCAGATAGCGGTGCGGCCGGTCCTTCATCAGCCGGCGGATCTTCCGGAAGTCGCCGGACGCGGCATGCCGGCCCGCCACGATCACCTCGATGTGCGAGGCCAGCTGCTCGACCTCTTCGAGGATGTGGGAGGAGAACAGGACCGTGCGCCCCTCGGCCCCCATGCGCCGCAGCAGTTCCATCAGCTGCATCCGCTGGCGCGGGTCCATCCCGTTGAACGGTTCGTCCAGGAGCAGCACCGAGGGCTCGTGCACGAGCGCGGACGCCATCTTCACGCGCTGGCGCATGCCCTTGCTGTACGTGGCGATCTTGCGGTCCTGCGCGTACTCCATCTGGACCGTGGCGAGCGCCCTCTGCGCCTCGGCCCCGCCCAGACCATGGAGTTCGGCGTTGGCGACGACGAACTCCTTGCCGGTGAGGAAGTCGTACATCCCTTCCCGCTCCGGGACGATGCCGATCTCCTTGTAGACGGCCTCGTTGCGCCAGATCGGCCGGCCGTCGAGCGTGACCTTCCCCGTCGAAGGGGCGAGGAATCCGCCCATCATGTTGATGAGGGTGGACTTTCCGGCGCCGTTCGGGCCGAGGAGTCCGGTGACGCCGGGCCCCACGGTCATGGAGACGTCGTTGACGGCGACCACGTTGCCGAACCAGCGCGAGGTGTGGTCGATCTCGATGGTGGTCACAGCCCGACCCTCCGGTAGCGGCGCATCAGGACGGCGTACGAGCCGGCGACGAGCGCGAGAACAACGATCAGGTAGACCACGCCGGCGCCGGCGCCCGGGCCTTCCCCTCCGGGGAAGGCGGAGGACGCGCCGAGGAACGCGGTCTGGACGCCGTCGATCAGGGTGATCGGCGAGAAGAGGCCGAGCCACTGCACGGCCCCTTCCGAGCCGGTCTCCCAGGCGATGGCCTGGATCGTGGAGACGGCGCCGTAGGTGATGGTCAGGAGGGCGATCACCGCGGCCACGCCGAAGCCCCGCCGCGGTGTCAGGGCGGCCATCACGAGGCCGAGCCCGGCGAACAGCACGGACAGCAGCGCCACCGACACCAGTCCCTGGCCGAACCACTTGGTCTGATCGGCGAAGTCGAACTTCGCGAGCAGAGAGCCCACATAGAGGACGAGCAGCGGCGCACCGGTGAGGATGAAGAGCGCGGAGGCGGTGGCGGCGAACTTCGCGGCCACGTAGTCGGCGCGTTCGATCGGCCGCGAGAAGTACAGGGGGACGCTCTTGAAACGGAGATCCCTGGATACCGCCTGCGGTGCCTGGGCAGCGATGAACAGGCCGATCACGGCCTGGAGGTAGATCGCGTACGAGGTGTACTCGACCACCAGCTTGCTGGCGTCCGGTGCGGCCATGGAGACCGCCACCAGGATCGCCGCGACGAGCGCCATCACGCCGAACAGCAGCATGGGCAGCACCTTGGACTTGGCGGAACGGCCCAGTCCGAAGGAGCCCCGCAGGGTCTGCGAGAACAGCGAGCGGCGGGCGTAGGCCCGGCCGAGCCGCGGTCCGTCGTAGGAGCGGTAGCCGATGTTGTGGATCCGGGAGGCGTCACGCCCGGTCGCGGTGCCGGTCTCAGTGCTCATCGCGACCGCTTCCCTTCTGCTGGACGATTCCGGCGGTGGCGACGGCCGGGACGGCGGTGTGGTGCGCCCCGCCCTGTTCGGTACGGAAGACCTCGGCGATCTGGTGGCGGCGCTGTTCCATGCGGACCAGGCCGAGCCCGAGTCCGGCGACACTGTCGCGGACCAGGTCGTACGTCTCCTCGCCCGCCGCCTCGATCAGCAGGATGTGGCCCGCGCCCGGCAGCCCCTCCGTGTCGATCCCGTCGTGGCCGATGAGCGTGACCCCCGCGTCGGTGAGGACCTTGCGCAGCGCGCCGGTACCGTCGGGGTGGGTGTCGCTGTCGGTCACCTCGACCGCGAGGGTCGCGGTGGTCTGGGTGAAGTCGCTGGTGGAGCTGGAGCGCAGGAGGGTTCCGCCGTCGATGACGACGACGTGGTCGCAGGTGCGCTCCAGCTCGCCCAGGAGGTGCGAGGTCACCAGCACGGAGATGCCGAAGTCGGTGTGGATGCGGCGGATCAGGCCGAGCATCTCGTCCCGGCCGACCGGGTCGAGGCCGTTGGTCGGCTCGTCGAGCAGGACCAGCTGGGGGTCGTGGACGAGGGCCTGCGCCAGCTTGACCCGCTGCTTCATGCCGGTCGAGTAGCCGCCGATGGGGCGGTAGCGCTCTTCGTAGAGGCCGACGTGACGCAGGGTGTCGGCCGTGCGCTCGCGGGCCGCCGTGGGCGGCAGCCCCGACATACGAGCCATGTGCACGACGAACTCGGTCGCCGAGACGTCGGGCGGCAGGCAGTCGTGCTCGGGCATGTACCCCACCCGTTCCCGGATGGCGGCGCCGCTGGTCGCGACGTCGAGCCCGAGCACTGCGGCCCGGCCTTCGGTGGCGGGGGAGAGACCCAGCAGGATCTTGATCAGTGTGGACTTGCCGGCTCCGTTGGAACCCACCAGACCGGTCACACCCGGTCCGATGTCCAACGTGAGCCGGTCAAGCGCGGTCACCCGGGGGAACCGCATGCTCAGGGCTTCGGTAGCGATTACGGCTGTCACGGAAATGACGTTAGTGGCGCGGAACACAGCGGTCGTCAGCCCTGACGGCTGGATCAGGGTCAGACTCCAGGCGTACGCGCCCGTAGGGGGACCCCGCGAAGGACGAGGCCGAAACCCCGGGACGGGCGGCGCCGACAGCGGCGCGGGCCGCGGCGTCGCGGGCGGGCGCCCGCGGTCGGGACCACCGTTTTCCACAGTTCGGCGCGCGGGTTGTCCACAGGCCGTGCAGCCCCCTTGACGCAGCCGCTGGACATTGTCACATTCATCAGTGTCACGTTACGGACGCGTACCGCACACGGCAGGGAACGGACGGTGGCATGACCGGCATGACCTCGGCAGGATTCGCCTCGGCAGTGCAGCACGACATCACCCCGGAGCTGCGGGGGTTCAGAGAAGTCCAGCGCCTGGCCTACGCCTGCGCGGAGGCGGTCGCCGGTCAGCTGCGGTCCGGTGTGACCGAGCGCGAGGCGGCCCGGATGCAGCGCGTGTGGCTGCGCGAGCGCGGTGTGCGCGACTGGTTCCACCTCCCGTTCGCCTGGTTCGGGGACCGTACGGCGTTCGCCGGGTTCAAGGTGCCGCTGCAGTTCTTCCCGACGGACCGGAAGCTGGAGCCGGGCATGCCGTTCATCCTCGACATGGCTCCGGTGTACAAGGGGTTCACCGCAGATGTCGGCTATTCGGGATGCCTCGGCCTCAATCCGCTGCACGACAGGCTGCTGGCCGATCTGGAGGACCACCGCGAGCTGATCCTGCGGGAGGTGCGCGAGCGCCGTTCGCTGCGCGAGATCTACGAGGACGTCGAACGCCTCATGACCGCACAGGGATACGCGAACAGACACCGGGCCTACCCCTTCGGCGTGATCGCCCACAAGGTCGACCGCGTCGCCGAACGCCGTTGGTCCCCGGAGGTCTTCGGCTTCGGCACCCAGGCCCTCAAGGGTCTGGTGAGCGACGCGCTGCACGGTCACCGGGACGGCTGGTCGCCGCTGTGGAGCCCCTACCGCTTCTCCGACCACCCCCCGCAGCCGGGCCTGTGGGCGGTCGAACCCCACCTCGGATTCCGGGGTACGGGCGCGAAGTTCGAGGAGATCCTGGTCGTCACCGACTCCAAGGACCCCGAACAGAGCGCTTTCTGGCTGGACGACGATCTGCCGCATGTGCGGCGCTGGGCCGAGGAGAAGGTGGCGGCATGAATCTGTCCGGGGCGCGTGAGCGATCCGTGCGCACGGGAGGCGTCGAGCTGTGCGTCGCCGAGCTGGGCGACGCGGGCCGGCCGACCGTGGTGCTGGTCCATGGCTATCCGGACAGCAAGGAGGTCTGGTCGGACGTCGCCGCCCAACTGGCCGAGCAGTGGCACGTGGTGCTGTACGACGTGCGGGGGCACGGCAGGTCCACCGCCCCGAAGCCCCTGCGCGGCGGCTTCACCCTGGAGAAGCTGACCGACGACTTCCTCGCCGTGATCGACGCGGTCAGCCCCGACCGGCCGGTGCACGTGGTCGGTCACGACTGGGGCTCGGTGCAGGCCTGGGAGTTCGTCACGGTCGGCCGGACCGAGGGCAGGATCGCCTCCTTCACCTCGATGTCCGGTCCGTCCCTGGATCACTTCGGGCACTGGATCAAACGCCGGATGTCCCGCCCCACCCCGCGCAAGGTCGGCCAACTGCTCGGCCAGGGTGCGAAGTCCTGGTATGTGTACATGCTCCACACGCCGGTCCTGCCGGAGCTGGCCTGGCGCGGGCCGCTCGGCAAGCGCTGGCCGCGGATCCTGGAGCGGCTGGAGAAGGTGCCCGCGGGCGACTACCCCACCGCCTCCCTGCCGAACGACGCGGCGCACGGGGCCTGGCTCTACCGCGACAACGTCCGCGCCCGGCTGAGCAGGCCCCGCGCGGACGCCTACGCCCACGCACCGGTCCAGCTGATCACGCCGACCGGGGACTCCTTCCTCTCCGAGCGGCTCTACGACGGGCTGGAGGACTGGGTCCCCCGGTTGGTACGCCGCTCGATCCCGGCCAAGCACTGGGTGCCCCGCACGCGGTCGGACCAGCTTGCTTCCTGGATCGACGAGTTCGTCACCGCGAACGAGTCCGCCGGGCGGGAGGGCTCGCCCGTGCAGCAGCCGGTGGCGCAGGGCCCCTATGCGCAGCGGTTCGGCGGCCAGCTGGTCCTGGTGACGGGCGCGGCCTCCGGTATCGGGCGCGCCACGGCGTTCGCGTTCGCCGAGGCGGGCGCCCGGATCGTGGCCGTGGACCGCGACGCGGAGGGGGCCGCCCGGACCGCGGAGATGGCGCGGCTGGTCGGGGCGCCGGCGGCCTGGGGCGAGGCGGTCGACGTCAGCGACGAGGCCGCGATGGAGAAGCTCGCCGCCCGGGTCGCCGCCGAGTACGGCATCGTCGACGTCCTGGTCAACAACGCCGGGATCGGGCTGTCCGGCTCCTTCCTGGAGACCACGAGCGAGGAGTGGAAGAAGGTCCTCGACGTCAATCTGTGGGGAGTCATCCACGGCTGCCGGATCTTCGGCAAGCAGATGGCGGACCGTGGCCAGGGCGGCCACATCGTCAACACGGCGTCGGCCGCGGCCTTCCAGCCCTCCCGGGCGCTGCCCGCGTACAGCACGTCGAAGGCGGCCGTGCTGATGCTCAGCGAGTGCCTGCGGGCCGAGTTGGCGGAGAAGTCGATCGGGGTGAGCGCGATATGCCCCGGCATCGTCAACACCAACATCACCACCACCGCGCGCTTCGCCGGTGCGGACACGTCGGAGGAGGAGCGGCTGCGGAAGCGGACGAGCCGGCTCTACGGCTGGCGCAACTACCCGCCGGAGAAGGTCGCCGAAGCGATCCTGCGGGCGGTCGTGCGCAACCAGGCCGTGGTGCCGGTGACCCCGGAGGCGCGCGGCGCCCGGCTGCTGTCCCGGCTGAGCCCGGCGGCCCTGCGCTCCGTCGCCCGGCTGAAGCCGCCGCTGTGACCGGGGCGGGAGCGGGGACGGGGGCCGCCGCATACCGGATCGAGGACCTGGCCCACGCCAGCGGGGCCTCGGTACGCACGATCCGCGCCTATCAGGACCGGGGTCTGCTCCCGACGCCGGAGCGGCGCGGGCGGGCCAATGTGTACCAGGAGACCCATCTGGCCCGGCTGCGGCAGATCGCGGACCTGCTCGACCGGGGCTACACCCTGGCCAGCATCAAGGAGTTGCTGGAGGCGTGGGACGCGGGGCGGGGGCTCGGCGGGGTGCTCGGGCTCGTCGCGGAGGTGCACGGTCCGTGGACGGACGAGGAGGCCGGCCGGATCAGCCGCCGGGAGCTGGACGCGCGGTTCGGCGGCGAGCAGGACGACGAGGCCATCGCCGAGGCGGTGGAGCTCGGCGTGCTGGAGCGCGTGCCCGGCCGGGACGACGAGTTCCTCGTCCCCAGCCCGCAGGAGCTCGCGGTGGCCGTCGAGTTGTACGCGGCCGGCGTGCCGCTGACGGCGATCTCCGGCCATCTGCGGGAGCTTCGCGGTCAGGTGGAGCACATAGCCTCCCGTTTCCTGGAGTTCACCACCGAGCACGTCTTCGCCCGCTATCTCGGCCACCTGCCGCCCACCGACTCGGACGCGGCCGAGGCGGCATCCCTGGTACGTCGGCTACGGCCGCTCGCGCAGCAGACGGTGGACGCCGAACTGGCCCGCGCCATGCGAACGTTCGCCACCCGGCACCTGCACCACCACCTCGGCGCGGAGGAGAACGCGATCTCCGAGAGCGCGACCCGTCCGGTGCTTCTCCCGGCCCGGACAACGCACGCCGTACAGGAGTTGGTTGGCGCGGAACAGGTGGCGGCTTTCGTGACTGCGGCCGCTGAACGGGAGGTGGGGGCACGCACGTTGGACCAACTCGCGGCAACTCATGCTAAAGAGAGCAAATTTGACGAAAGGACATAAAGAGCAGGGCTGTTGTCCACAGAACCGCCAAATAGCCTGTGGATAACTCAAGTTGGCTGTGGATCAAACCCGGCCGAGGAGAAAAGCCGAGGAATCACAGAAGAACGAAGAACCGAAGACCAGAAGACCCGAAGAGCCGAAGAGCCCAAGACCCGATAGGCGAAATCCGGATGCACCGACCGGTCCGCCCCGGGCACTCTGACGCCATGGACGAACGCCGCACCGTCAAGGTGTCCAAGTACCTCTCGAAGCACCTGCGGCACCAGCCGGAACGCATCGGCCTCACCCTCGACGAGAACGGCTGGGTGCCGGTCGAGGAGCTGCTGCACGCCGCGGCGCGGCACGGGTTCGCCTTCTCCCGCGCCGAGCTCGACCACGTCGTCGCCGCCAACGACAAACGCCGCTTCACCATCGAGGGCGGCGTTCGGGGCGGCGTCCAAGGCGACCGCATCCGCGCCAACCAGGGCCACACCGTCGCCGTCGACCTGGATCTGCCCCCGGCCGAGCCGCCCGCGTACCTCTACCACGGCACGGTCGCCCGGGTGATGGACGCGATCCGGGCCGAGGGCCTGCGCCCCATGACCCGCCACCACGTCCACCTGTCGCCCGACCGGGAGACGGCCACCCGGGTCGGCGCCCGCCGCGGACGCCCCCTCGTCCTCACCGTGGACGCCGGCGCGATGCACCGCGCCGGCCATGTCTTCCGGGTCAGCGCCAACGGCGTCTGGCTCGCCGACGCCGTACCGCCGGAGTTCCTGCGCCTGCGCGACTGAGGGCCGCGGGAGCAGAGACCGCGGGGCTCACGCCAGCTGGGCAGGCGCCTCCGTCGCGATGCGCTCGAAGACCTTCTCGTCGACGTCGAAGACCGAGTCCGGGATCGGGGCGTGGATGACGATCTCGGTGAAACCCAGCTCCGCGTGGCGCCCCGCGAAGTCGACGAAGGCGTCCACGGACTCCAGCGGGGCCGTGCGGTCCGGCGTGAAGCCGGTCAGCAGGATCCGGTCCGGCTCGCCGGCGTCCCGGCCGATCTCCGCGCAGGCCGCCGTGAGCTTCTCGTTCTGCGACCGCAGCGCGGCCCGCGACTCCTCCGGGGTGCCGTTCTCGTACAGCTTGGGGTCGCCGGTGGTGACCCAGGCCTGCCCGTGGCGGGCGGCGAGCTTCAGGCCTCGCGGTCCGGTCGCCGCGACCGCGAAGGGCAGCCGGGGGCGCTGGACGCAGCCGGGGATGTTGCGGGCCTCCAGCGCGGTGTAGTGCGCCCCGTGCCCGGTCACCGCGTCCTCGGTCAGAAGGCGATCCAGGAGGGGGACGAACTCCGCGAACCGGTCGGCGCGTTCGCGCGGGGTCCAGGCCTCCTGGCCCAGCGCGGTGGCGTCGAAGCCGTTGCCGCCGGCGCCGATGCCGAGGGTGACCCGGCCGCCCGAGATGTCGTCCAGGGAGATCAGCTCCTTGGCCAGCGTGACGGGGTGGCGGAAGTTCGGCGAGGTCACGAGGGTGCCCAGGCGCAGGCGTTCGGTGGCCGTCGCGGCGGCGGTGAGCGTGGGCAGCGCCCCGAACCACGGGCCGTCCCGGAAGGTCCGCCAGGACAGGTGGTCGTAGGTGTAAGCGGTGTGGAAGCCCAGCTCCTCCGCACGCCGCCAGCGGTCGCGGCCGCCTTCGTGCCAGCGGTGGACGGGAAGGATCACGGTGCTCAGGCGGGGGCTCATGCCTCTGAGCCTACGACCGCGCCCACTCTCCACCACCACCCGATGGCCTTGGCATATGCCAGCGGACTTTTCTGCAAATAAGGGCTTTACCCACTCAAATGTGCGCCCCTCCGCACGCCCGTGCACCCTTGTGGGCGAGAATGGCCCGGTGACCTCAGTGACCGATGCGCCTCTCCCCGCCGTGACCCGGCTGATCGCCACCGACCTCGACGGCACCCTGCTGCGCGACGACAAGACGCTGTCCGCGCGCACGGTCGCGGCCCTCACGGCGGCCGAGGAGGCCGGCATCGAGGTCTTCTTCGTCACCGGCAGGCCCGCCCGCTGGATGGACGTCGTACGGAACCACGTCCAGAGTCACGGCACGGCGATCTGCGCCAACGGCGCCGTGGTCACCGATCTGCGGACGGACGGCGACCTGCTCTCCGTACGGCCGCTGGAGCGCGACGCCTCCCTGCACGTCGTGCGCACGCTGCGCGACGTGGCTCCCGGCACCTCCTTCGCCGTCGAGTTGACCACCGGCATCAACTACGAACCGGCCTACCCGCCCTTCCACCTGGATCCGGGCGCCACGGTGGCCGTCGCCGAGAAGCTGCTGCACGAGGACGCCCCGGGCACCGGCGCGCCCGTGCTGAAGCTGCTGGCCCACCACACCGAGCTGGCGCCCGACGCGTTCCTCGACCTGGCCCGTACGGCGGTCGGCGACCGGGCCGCCATCACCCGCTCCAGCCCCTCCGCGCTCCTGGAGGTCAGCGGGCTCGGCGTCTCCAAGGCCACCACGCTCGCCGCCTGTTGTGCCGAGCGCGGCATCACGGCCGCCGAGGTGGTCGCCTTCGGCGACATGCCCAACGACGTCGAGATGCTCAGCTGGGCCGGGGCCTCCTTCGCGATGGGCAACGCCCATCCGGACGCCGTGGCCGCCGCCTCGGGCCGGACCGCCACCAACGAGGAGGACGGGGTGGCCCTCGTCATCGAGCGGATCCTCGCCGCCCGCCCAGAGGACCGCTGAAACCTTTCGGCACACCGGCCCGAGAATGGCGTCCGGGCCCCGCGGAGCCACCCGCCCTCACAGCGGCGCCTCCCACACCACCGTCGTACCGCCGCCGTCCTCTCCGATCCCCGCCTCCAGCCGGCTCGACCCGCCCAGGGACTCGGCCCGGCGGGCCAGGTTGCGCAGTCCGCTGCGGCGGCCGCCCTCCGGGATGCCCACTCCGTCGTCGGCCACCGAGAGCCGCACGGCGCCCCGCCCGTCCGGCAGGGTCACCGTCGCGTCGACGACCACATCGATCAGCGACGCCTCCGCGTGCCGGAACGCGTTGGAGAGCGCCTCGCGCAGCGCGGCGACCAGGTTCTTGCCGGTCAGCTCGCCGACGAGCGCGTCCACCGGACCCAAGAAGCGGTGCGAGGGCTTGAAGCCGAGCGGGACGGCCGCCATGTTGATCTCCCGCAGTACGCGCGTGCGCAGCCCCGAGGGGGCTTCGGCCGGCTCCTGCTGGAGCGCGAAGATGGCCGTACGGATCTCCTGGATCGTCACGTCCAGCTCGTCGACCGCCCGGCCGACGCCGGTCCGCACCTCGGGCACCACCGATCTGCGCTGGGCGCTCTCCAGCATCATCCCGGTGGCGAACAGCCGCTGGATGACCAGGTCGTGCAGGTCGCGGGCGATCCGGTCGCGGTCCTCGTACACCGCGAGCCGCTCCCGGTCCCGCTGCGCCTCGGCCATCATCAGCGCGAGCGCCGCCTGGGAGGCGAACTGCGTGGCGAGCGTCCGCTCGGCCTCCGTGAACGGGCGCGCGCCCCGGAGCCTGGGAGTGGCCAGCGCGCCGAGCACCCGGCCGCCGCTGTGGAGCGGCAGCATCATGCTGGGGCCGAACCGGCCGGCCAGTCTGCTGATCATCCGGCTGTCGGTGGCCGCGTCGTCGATGAACACCGCCTCGCCCGCGAGGAGTTTCGTCACCACGGCGCTTCGGGGCGGGATGATCACGCCGAGCGAGGACGAGGGGTCGTCGGACGACACGGCCACGATCTCCAGACCACCCGCCCCGGCGGGCAGCAGCACGATCCCGGCGGCGGCGTCGGCGAGCCGGCGGGCCTGCTCCGCGACCACGGACAGCGCCTCGTCGGCGTCCCCGCCCGACAGGAGCGCCGTGGTGACCGCGACCGAACCGTCGATCCAGTGCTCCCGCTGCCGCGCCGCCTCGTACAGCCGGGCGTTGCCGATGGCGATCCCGGCCTCCGTGGCGAGCACCCGGACCATGTGGAGGTCGTAGTCGCTGAACTCCGCGCCGCCGTGCTTCTCGGTGAGGTAGAGGTTGCCGAAGATCTCCCCCTGGACCCGGATGGGCACCCCCAGGAAGGACCGCATCCGGGGGTGCCCCGCCGGAAACCCGGCGGACCGCGGATCGGTGGACAGATCGGCCAGCCGGACCGGGGCGGGGTCGTGGATCAGCGCGCCGAGCAGACCCCGGTGACCGTCGGGCCGTCGCCCGATCTCCTCGGCGACCTCCTGCGGAACGCCGTGGGTGACGAAGTCCGAAAGCCCCTCGCCCAGCTCGTCCACGACGCCGATGGCCGCGTACCGGGCGTGGGCCAGCTCGGCGGCCGTCTCGCAGATCCGGTCCAGGGTGGAGTGCAGTTCCAGTCCCGCGCCGACGGAACGCATCGCCTCCAGGAGCTGCGGCACCCGCGCGGTCAGCTCGGTGGACAGGCCCTGGAGGCTGCGGGTGGCCCGGGTCGCGGCGTCGAGGGAGTCCTTCGGGTCGGGCTCTGCCATGGCCCGAGCCTAGTTAGTGCCGTTAGGGGGCGAAAGTCGAGAATGCACGAGATGACCGGCCGGGCGGCGGCCGTCCACCGCCCGGCCGGTGTCCCTCACGCCCCCTACACCCCCGCCGTCTCCCGTTCGCGCTCCAGCATGCGGCGCAGCGGCCCGTCCTCGGCGGCGAGTTCGGCGTATGCTCCGCGCTGCACGACCCGGCCCGCGTCCAGCACCAGCACCTCGTCGACCGCCTCCAGGCCGGTCAGCCGATGGGTGATCAGTACCGTCGCACAGCCCCGGGTCGCGTCCAGCAGGTCGGCGGTGAGGGCGTCGGCGGTCGGCAGGTCGAGGTGTTCGGCCGGCTCGTCCAGCACGAGTACGGGGAAGTCGGCGAGCAGGGCCCGGGCCAGGGCCAGGCGCTGGCGCTGGCCGCCGGAGAGCCGGGCGCCGTGCTCGCCCACCGGGGTGTCGAGGCCCTCCGGCAGGGCCAGCGCCCAGTCCAGGAGCCGGGCCCGGGAGAGCGCGTCGCGCAGGTCGTCGTCGGTCGCCCCGGGGCGGGCCAGGCGAAGGTTCTCCCGGATCGTGCTGTCGAAGACGTGCGCGTCCTGGGCGCACAGCCCGACCGAGCGCCGGACCGTGTCCGAATCCAGCGCGGACGCCTCGGTGCGACCGAGCGTGTACGTCCCCGACGAGGCGTCCAGGAAGCGCAGGAGGACCTGGGCGAGCGTCGTCTTGCCCGAGCCGGAGGGGCCCACCACCGCGATGCGCCGCCCTCGCGTCAGCGTCAGGTCGAGCGAGGACAGCGCGTCGAGCCCGGCCCCCGGGTAGCGGGCGCTCAGCCCCCGCACCTCCAGCGGGAAGGGGGAGGCCGGACCGTCGGCGGGGACCGCGGGCTCCTGTACGGGTACGGGGGCGTCCAGCACCTCGAACACCCGCTCCGCGCTCCGGGCGACGCGCTGGCGGTACTGCACGGCGAGCGGCAGTCCGGCGACGGCCTCGAACGCGGCGAGCGGGGTCAGCACCACCACGGCGAGCGCCACCCCGGACAGCCGGCCGTCCTGCACGGCGGGGACGGCGACGGCCGCGGCGGCCACCACGGTGAGCCCGCAGACCAGGGCGGACAGGCCGCCGCCCAGTGCCGTCGCGGCGGCCGCGCGGGAGGCGATCCGGGTCAGCAGGGTGTCGGCCGCGCGCAACTGCGCCTGCCGGGCGGGCAGCGCTCCCGCGACGGTCAGTTCGGCGGTGCCGCCGAGGAGATCGGTGACCCGGGTGGCGAGGGTGGCGCGGGCGGGCGCGAGCTGTCGTTCCGTACGGCGGGCGCAGGCGCCGCTGACGAGCGGAACGCCGACCCCGGCGACCAACAGGCCGACGGCCAGGATGACGCCCGCCTCCGGGAGCAGCCAGCCGGTGAACCCGGCGGCGGCGGTCCCCACCACGACGGCGGTGCCGACGGGCAGCAGCCAGCGCAGCCAGTAGTCCTGGAGCGCGTCCACGTCGGCGACGAGACGGGACAGCAGGTCTCCTCTGCGCGTGGTGCGCAGACCGGCGGGGGCGATGCGTTCGAGGCCCCGGTAGACGGAGACGCGCAGGCCGGCGAGGAGCTTCAGGACGGCATCGTGCGACACGAGACGCTCGGCGTAGCGGAAGACCGCCCGGCCGATGCCGAAGGCGCGGGTCGCGGTGACCGCCATCATCAAGTACATGACCGGCGGCTCTTCGGAAGCGCGGGAGATCAGCCAGCCGGAGACCGCCATGAGGCCCACGGCCGACCCGACCGCGAGGCTGCCCAGCAGCAGGGCCAGGGTCAGCTGTCCGCGCTGCGCCCCGGCGGACGCGCGGACCCGGGCGAGCACCCGTCCGGAGCGCGCGTCGGCCTCCCCCGGCTCCCCGTCGGCCGCGCGCAGTTCTTCCGCCCGGCGGGCGTCGAGGAGTTCACCCCCGGCGAGCGGCTGCGGGACGGCCGGTCCTGCGACGCGGCCCACCGCCTCGACCGGGGAAGGGGATCCGGTACCCGTCTCCAACGTCACCACCCGGTCGGCGACCGCCAGCAGCGCCGGGCGGTGCACCACCAGCAGCACGGTCCGCCCGGCGGCCAGCCTCCGTACGGCGTCGACAATGCCCGCCTCACTCTCGCCGTCCAGGCTCGCGGTCGGCTCGTCGAGCAGCAGGAGCGGCCGGTCGGCGAGAAACGCCCGGGCGAGGGCGAGGCGCTGGCGCTGCCCCGCGGAGAGCCCGGCGCCGTCCTCACCGAGCGCCGTCAGCATCCCCTCGGGCAGCGCCGCCACGAAGTCGTACGCGCCCGCGTCCCGCAGCGCCGCGAGGACCGCCTCGTCGTCGGCGTCGGGCCGGGCGAGGCGGACGTTCTCGGCGATCGTGCCGGCGAAGAGGTGGGGGCGCTGGGGGACCCAGGCGATCCGGCTCCGCCAGCGGTCCGGGTCCAGGCAGGCGAGGTCCCGGCCGCCGACCCGTACGCGCCCCTCGTCGGGCCGGGCGAAGCCCAGGATCACGTTCAGCAGGGTGGACTTGCCGACCCCGCTCGGGCCGACCAGGGCGACGGTCTCCCCCGGCTCCACGGTGAGCGACGCGGCGTCCAGCGACGGCTCGGTGCGGCCCTCGTGGCGTACGGTCACGTCCGCCAGCTCAAGGCGCAGCGTGTCCGGGACGTCCTCGGTGCCCGGGGTCCGGGGTTCGGTCTCCAGGACCGTGAAGATCTCCTCGGCCGCCGAGAGGCCCTCGGCCGCCGCGTGGTACTGCGCCCCGACCTGGCGGATCGGCAGATACGCCTCCGGGGCCAGGATCAGGACCACCAGGCCGGTGTAGAGGTCGAGTTCCCCGTGGACGAGCCGCATGCCGATCGTGACGGCGACGAGGGCCACCGACAGGGTCGCCAGGAGCTCCAGCGCGAACGAGGAGAGGAAGGCGATCCGCAGGGTGCGCAGGGTGGCCCGGCGGTAGTCGGAGGTGATCGTGCGGATCGATTCGGCCTGTGCCTTGGCCCGCCCGAAGACCTTCAGGGTCGGCAGCCCGGCGACGACGTCCAGGAAGTGCCCGGAGAGCTGGGACAGCAGCTGCCACTGCCGGTCCATCCGGGACTGGGTGGCCCAGCCGATCAGGATCATGAACAGCGGTATGAGCGGCAGCGTGACGACGATGATCGCCGCCGACACCCAGTCCTCGGTGACGATCCGCGCGAGCACCGCCACGGGCACGACGACCGCGAGGCCGAGCTGCGGGAGGTAGCGGGCGAAGTAGTCGTCGAGCGCGTCGATCCCCCGGGTCGCCAGAGCGACCAGGGAACCCGTGCGCTGCCCGCTCAGCCAGTCGGGGCCCAGCCGCGCGGCCCGCTCCAGGAGCCGACCGCGTAGTTCGGACTTGACGGCCGCGCTGGCGCGATGGGCGGCCAGCTCGGTGAGCCAGGCGACCAGGGCCCGCCCCAGCGCGACCGCCGCGAGCAGCAGAAGAGGGGTGCGCAGCGCGGTGACCGTGAGCCCGCGCTCGAAACCGCCCACCACGATCTCGGCGATGAGCATCGCCTGGGCGATCACCAACAGGGCGCCGACCAGGCCGAGAGCCACCACAGCCGCCAGGAAGAGGCGGGTGGCCCGTGCGTGGTGGAGCAGACGCGGATCGATCGGTTTCACGTGAAACATCCCCCCGGCGGGGTCGGTGAGCTCTGCGGGATCGAGAGCTGCCGCGGGCCCCACGAGGCCTGCGGCAGCTCACCGGAATCAGTGCGCGTCGGCGATGTGCTGGGTGCCGATGCGCTTGCGGAAGACCCAGTAGGTCCAGCTCTGGTAGAGCAGCACGATGGGCGTGGCGATGCCCGCGCACCAGGTCATGATCTTGAGCGTGTACGGGCTGGACGAGGCGTTGGTGACCGTGAGGTTCCAGGCGTCGTTCAGCGAGGACGGCATGACGTTCGGGAAGAGCGTCAGGAAGAGCATCGCGACCGCCGCCGCGATCGTCACGCCCGAGAACGCGAACGACCAGCCCTCACGGCCCTTGGCGATGGCTCCGATCGCGGCCAGCAGCGCCACCACCGCAACGATCAGTGCTCCCAGGCTCCAGCCGTCACCGTTGTCGGCCTGGGTCCAGAGCAGGAAGCCCAGCGCGAGCACCGCGGTGACGGGTCCCAGCTTCAGCGCCAGGGCGCGGGCCCGGACCCGGATGTCGCCCGCCGTCTTGAGGCCGGCGAACACCGCCCCGTGGAAGGTGAAGAGGGTGAGCGTGACGAGGCCGCCGAGGATCGCGTACGGGTTGAGGAGATCCCAGAAATTGCCGACGTACTCCATGTCGGCGTCGATCTTCACGCCCCGGACGATGTTCCCGAACGCCACGCCCCACAGCACCGCGGGGATCAGGGAGGTCCAGAAGATCGCGGTCTCCCAGTTCGTCTGCCACCGCTCCTCAGGCCGCTTGGCGCGGTACTCGAAGGCGACGCCACGCACGATCAGGCAGAACAGGATGATCAGCAGCGGCAGATAGAAGCCCGAGAAGAGGGTGGCGTACCACTCGGGGAAGGCCGCGAAGGTCGCGCCGCCCGCGCTGAGCAGCCAGACCTCGTTGCCGTCCCAGACGGGCCCGATCGTGTTGATCAGGACCCGCCGCTCCTTGCGGTCGCGGGCCAGCAGCTTGGTGAGGACCCCGATGCCGAAGTCGAATCCCTCCAGGAAGAAGTAGCCGGTCCAGAGGACGGCGATGAGCACGAACCAGACGTCGTGGAGTTCCATTTCTCAGCTCCTGTGCTCAGTACGAGAAGGCCATCGGCCGGTCGGCGTCTTCTTCGTCGTGGCCGCCGATCTTCGTGGGCGGGTTGAGGTCGTCCTCGGTGAGTTCCGGCGGACCGGCCTTGATGTACTTCACGAGCAGCTTCACCTCGATCACGGCGAGCACCGCGTAGAGCAGGGTGAAGACGATCATCGAGGTGATGACCTCGCCCTGCGAGACGCCGGGGGAGACCCCGGCTCGCGTCTCCAGCACCCCGTAGACCACCCACGGCTGGCGGCCCATCTCGGTGAAGATCCAGCCCCAGGAGTTGGCGATCAGCGGGAAGAGCAGCGTCCAGAGCGCGACGAGCCAGTAGAGCTTGGTGAGCCTCGGGCTCAGCGCCTTGTTCCGGAAGAGGACCAGATGCGGCACCTCGTCCTCACCGGTCCGCAGCGCCGGTGGCAGCAGGAACTTCTTCCGGGTCAGCCAGAGCCCCAGCAGGCCGAGACCGAAGGAGGCCATCCCGAAGCCGATCATCCACCGGAAGCTCCAGAACGCGACCGGAATGTTGGGACGGTAGTCGCCGGGCCCGTACTTCTCCTGCGCCTCCTTGTTGATGTCGTTGATGCCGGGGACATAGGAGTTCGGGTCGTTGTTGGCGAGGAAGGACAGCACCCCGGGGATCGATATCTCCACGGAGTTGTGGCCCTCGCTGACGTCCCCGTACGCGAAGATCGAGAACGGCGCCCGCTCCTGGCCGTCCCACAGGGCCTCGGCGGCGGCCATCTTCATCGGCTGCTGCCGGAACATGACCTTGGCGAGGCTGTCGCCGCTAACGGCGGTGAGTAGTCCGGCGACCACGACGGTGATCAGCCCCAGCCGCAGCGAGGTCCGCATCACCGGGATGTGCTTCTTGCGCGCCAGGTGGAACGCGGCGATGCCCACCATGAAGGCCCCGCCGACCAGGAACGCCGCCGTGATGGTGTGGAAGAACTGGGTGACCGCGGTGTCCTGGGTGAGCACCCGCCAGAAGTCAGTGAGCTCGGCGCGGCCGCGCTCCTCGTTGATCCGGTAGCCGACCGGGTGCTGCATCCAGGAGTTGGCCGCCAGGATGAAGTAGGCGGAGAGGATCGTCCCGATCGAGACCATCCACATGCAGGCGAGGTGGATCTTCTTCGGCAGCTTGTCCCAGCCGAAGATCCACAGACCGATGAAGGTGGACTCGAAGAAGAAGGCGATCAGCGCCTCGAAGGCGAGGGGCGCGCCGAAGACGTCTCCGACGAAGCGCGAGTAGTCGGACCAGTTCATGCCGAACTGGAACTCCTGGACGATGCCCGTGACCACACCCATGGCGATGTTGATCAGGAACAGCTTGCCCCAGAACTTGGTCGCCCTGAGGTACTTCTCGTTCTCCGTCCGCACCCAGGCGGTCTGCAGGCCGGCGGTGAGCGCGGCGAGCGAGATCGTCAGCGGGACGAAGAGGAAGTGGTAGACGGTGGTGATGCCGAACTGCCATCGCGCCAGGGTCTCCGGCGCCAGAGCGAGGTCCACGTCGTCAGTCTCCTTACTTCGCCGTGATCTGACCGGCACTACGCCCCATTGATCCCACTGATTACGGGAGAAATCAGGGCACGCTTGTGAACGCGTTCACATTCACAAGCAATTATGGCGCACACACTTTCGGGTCCTTCGCCGGGGGTACCCCTTTTGGGTCCGGCCCTGGTCATCAGGCCCCCGAGCCCCACGCAAAGGGGCCCCGGACCTCGTCGATCGAGGTCCGGGGCCACCCGGCCGTACAGCTTCCGCCGCGCGCGAGAAGCCGCCGCGCGCGCCCGGCGGCTACAGCTCCGCGCGGAACGCCTCCGCCGCCTTCAGGAACAGGTCGTTGCCCTCGTTCTCGCCGATCGAGACCCGCACGCCCTCGCCCGCGAACGGCCGGACGACCACACCGGCCCGCTCACAGGCCCGCGCGAAGTCGACGGTCCGCTCACCGAGCCGCAGCCAGACGAAGTTCGCGTGCGACTCCGGCACCGTCCAGCCTTGGCGCACCAGCTCCGCACTCACCCGGGTGCGCTCGGCGACCAGCGAGCCGACCCGGCCCAGCAGCTCGTCCTCCGCGCGGAGCGAGGCGACCGCCGCGTCCTGGGCGAGCTGGCTCACGCCGAAGGGGACGGCGGTCTTGCGCAGCGCCGCGGCGACCGGCTCGTGGGCCACCGCGAAACCGACCCGCAGCCCGGCCAGACCGTACGCCTTGGAGAAGGTCCGCAGCACCGCCACATTCGGCCGGTCCCGGTAGATCTCGATGCCGTCGGGCACGTCGGCGTCGCGGATGAACTCCTTGTACGCCTCGTCGAGCACCACCAGCACATCGCTCGGCACCCGGTCGAGGAACCGTTCCAGCTCGGCCCGGCGCACCACCGTGCCGGTGGGGTTGTTCGGGTTGCACACGAAGATCAGCCGGGTCCGGTCGGTGATCGCGTCCGCCATCGCGTCGAGGTCGTGCACATCGCCGTCGGTCAGCGGGACCTTGACCGAGGTCGCGCCGCTGACCTGGGTGATGATCGGGTACGCCTCGAAGGACCGCCAGGCGTAGATGACCTCGTCACCGGGTCCCGAGGTGGCCTGGAGCAGCTGCTGGGCGACGCCGACCGACCCGGTTCCGGTGGCGAGATGCGCCAGGGGCACACCGAAACGGTCGGCCAGCTCGTTCATCAGGCCGGTGCACGCCATGTCCGGATAGCGGTTGAAGTTCCCGGCGGCGGCCAGCGCCGACTCCAGGACACCCGGCAGCGGCGGATAGGGATTCTCGTTGGAGGACAGCTTGTACGCGACCGGTCCGCCGGCCGCCGCCGGCTTCCCCGGCACATAGGCGGGAACGCCGTCCAGCTCGGCGCGCAGCTTGGGGCTCGTCTCGCTCACCGCAGGTCCTCCTCGACCGTCTGTTCACAGCAATACTGCTCACCTTATGAGGATTGGGCCCCGCTGCGAATGGCCCGAGCGGGAAATCGACCGCAGTGCCCGGGAATGGGACCTCGCGCGGGGACGGTCCGGGACCTCGCCAGGGGGAGTGTTTCCCGTTCCGGCGCGCGCCGGTGGCTCGCGCCGTGGCGCGCGTCCCCCGAAGTGGTGAGTTGAGACCTCTTCGAGACATCGCACATACAGCAGGCCGCCCGCTCCCAGCACCTGAAACACGTATGCAATAGGGCTCAACTACCTTTCATTGCAAGGAATATGATGGACAGTGACCTTGCAGAAACGTGCCTGTCAACGTGCGCATATGCGACCGGACCGACCACCCTTCGGAGCCCTACTATCGGCTCGCCATGACAGCAGCAGGGAAGCACCAGGTGAGCCGGACGGAGACCCCCCGGCGCAGCGGCCGGCCAGGACGGGCGGGAATCCGTGATGTGGCCGCCGCGGCCGGAGTCTCGATCACGACCGTCTCCGACGCGCTCAACGGCAAGGGCAGGCTCCCGGACGCCACCCGCCGCCATGTCCGCGAGGTCGCCGAGCGCCTGGGCTACCGCCCGTCCGCCGCGGCCCGAACCCTCCGTACGGGCAAGTCCGGCCTGATCGGCCTGACCGTGACCACGTACGGGAATGAACCTTTCACCTTCACCGAATTCGCGTACTTCGCGGAGATGGCGAGAGCCGCGACCTCCGCGGCTCTCGCCCGCGGCTACGCCCTCGTCATCCTCCCCGCCACCTCCCGGCACGACGTCTGGTCGAACGTCGCGCTCGACGGAACCGTCGTCATCGACCCCTCCGACCAGGACCCGGTCGTCACCGAACTCGTCCGCCAGGGACTGCCCGTCGTCTCGGACGGCCGCCCGGCCGGGACGCTCCCCGTCACCGCCTGGGTCGACAACGACCACCGGGCCGCCGTGCTCGACCTCCTCGACCATCTCGCCGCCGCCGGAGCCCGCCGCATCGGCCTGCTGACCGGCAACACCACCGACACCTACACCCGGCTGTCCACGACCGCCTACCTCCACTGGTGCGAGCGGGTCGGCCAGGATCCCGTGTACGAGTCCTACCCGGCGCACGACCCCTGCGCGGGGGCGGTCGCCGCCGACCGGCTGCTCGCCCGCCCGGACCGCCCCGACGCGGTCTACGGGCTCTTCGACCCCAACGGCACCGACCTCCTCGCGGCGGCCCGCCGCTACGGGCTGCGCGTCCCCGAGGACCTGCTGCTGGTCTGCTGCAGCGAGTCCACGGTGTACGCGGCGACCGAGCCGCCCATCACGACGCTCTCGCTGAAGCCGCGCCGGATCGGCACGGCCGTCGTCCAGCTCCTCATCGACGCCATCGAAGGCGTCGAGCACGACGGGCCGGTGGAGCAGGTCATACCGACGGAGCTCATCGTCCGGACCTCCTCGCAACGCCGCCCACCGCGCACGACGGTCAGCGCGCCGCGCTCCCCCAGCGGGGATTGATCGGCTCTTTTCGGACCAATCGGCCGGTGAACCGTGAGTGCGCCCGGATTCACCACCCCTGGTGCGTCACACAGATCGATCCGCATTCCTATGATGGGCGCACGACACCGCGGACCACCTCTACCAGGCAAGGCCCGTCAGGTGTACGGCGGCGCGACGGTGGTGGAGGGGTCGATGACTCAGGGGGCCGGTCAGGAACCCGTGGTGCGGACGGCGACGTTGCGTGACTTCCGGGTTCCGCCGTACGCGCAGACACCCGTGCCACCGCAGGCGCAGGTGGCACCTCCTTCCACGGTGCCACCGCGTGCGCCGGAGGCGCATCCGGCGGCGCCGGGCGCGCCCGTGCCACCGCCCGGCGCATCCGTGCCGCCGCACGCCCCCGCACCGCACCGACCGCCGCACCCCGGGAACGCCGTCGTGGGCGACGAGCAGCCGGAGGGCTACACGCCGACCGAGCGTGACCTCCCGGTCATCCGCCGCGGCGACACCGTCCAGGTGCAGTCGCTCACCGAGCCGCGCCCCGTGTCCGACGACAGCCGCGGCCCGCTCTTCGTCGTCGGCGACGTCCACGGCTATCTGGCCGAGCTGATGGCCGCCCTCGCCGAGCAGGGCCTCATCGACGCCGACGGGAACTGGGCCGCGGGCAACGCCCGGCTGTGGTTCCTCGGCGACTTCACCGACCGCGGCCCCGACGGCATCGGGGTCATCGACCTCGTCATGCGGCTCTCCGCCGAGGCGGCGGCGGCCGGCGGCTACTGCAAGGCCCTGATGGGCAACCACGAACTGCTGCTGCTCGGCGCCAAGCGGTTCGCCGACACCCCCGTCAACTCCGGGGCCGGCACCGCCACCTTCCAGGCCGCCTGGCTGCTCAACGGCGGCCAGAAGACCGATATGGAGCGCCTCCAGGACGTCCACCTCCAGTGGATGTCCCGGCTCGACGCGGTCATCGAGGAGGACGGGCATCTGCTGATGCACTCCGACACGACGGCCTACCTCGACTACGGGTCCACGATCGAGGACGTCAACGACACGATCACGGCCATTCTCACGCGCAACGACGCCGACGAGTGCTGGGACCTCTTCCGCAAGCTCACCAAGCGGTTCGCCTTCCGTGACGAGGGCGGAGCCGACGCGGTGCGCGAGCTGATGGCGACGTACGGCGGACAGCGCGTCGTCCATGGTCACAGCCCTATTCCGTATCTCCTGGGCGAGGCCGGACCGGAGGAGGGCGAGGACAGCTCGGGGCCTGTGATCAACGGGCCGCACGTCTACGCCGACGGCCTCGCCATCGCCATGGACGGCGGAGTGACCATGGCCGGAAAGCTGCTGGTGGTGCAACTCCCGCTGCATGACTGACCGTCGGCGGGGAAGGCGCTTCAGGTTCCGCCCGCGCCGACCTCGCCGATCGCCGGACCCGTCACCGGGCCCAATTCTGGAAACACCCTGTCACCCCGTGCCGTGAGCGCTCTACCATCGGCCTATCAGTGGCAGGCTCTCCTCCGTTTCCGCCCGATCGCCCGGTCCACGCGGGCAGCCGGGCACCGACGGAGCATCGGGGGATGCAGATGACAAGCGCTCCGCACCTGCTGGCCGAGGACGGACCCGAGTACGAGCGGATCCTGGGCGACGCACTGCGCCACGCTCACGAACGCCCGGACCTGGAGGGCGTCGGGGACCGGCTCAACACCGAACAGCTGCGCACCATGGCGCTCGGCGCCACGGCGCTGATCACCGCGGCCGCGGCCACCGAGTACGAGCACTACGTCAAGGCCCGCGGCGAGCTGCGCCGGGCGCCGGCCGCCGAAGGAGCCGACGGGCTCCCGGGCCTGGACGGGCCGCAGAGCACGGCGGCCGGATCGGGCGCCGGCGTAGGCGCGGTCATCACGGTCCTCACTCCGCTGCTGGCCGGCACCGCGGCCGTCATCTTCCTGCTCGTCGGCTACCTGCTCAGGGCCGTCAGCCCGTCGCTGACGTTCGGCCGCTCCATGGTCACGGCCGGATGGTTCTTCGCCTGCGTCGCCGCCGCGGCGATCCTGGTCGCCGCGGTCGGGCTGCTCGTCACCGCCCTCCGCAACGGCGCGACGTCCCTGGCCGCCGAGGAAGAGGAACAGGAGCTTCCGGAGGAGGTGGCGCGGGCCAGGGAGGCGTGGCGCCACGCCCTGCTGGAGCGCGGCATCCTCCCGTTCCTCCGGGACGCCCTGGCCGACCCCACCGCGGGGCCCGCCGCGCGAACCCCGCACCGTTCGCCCAACCGCATCCCGAAGGTCGGCTACAGCAGACCGGACTTCTCCGGCCCGGACGACGGCCCGGCGGCCGGCCCCCGGCCGACCTTCACCAGCCCCGATTTCACGAGCCCGGACTTCGGCGGCCCGGAGCACCAGCCGGACTGAGACCGGCGCGGACCGCGGTCTCCGGTCACCGCCACGGGTGCGGACTCCTCCGCGTTCCGGCTCCCGGACACGCCGCGGGCCGGGGCGGCAAGTGCCGCGCCCGGCCCGGGAGATGCTCCGGAAGGAACCGGAGCGGTGGATCAGATGGCCTGCGGAGCCAGCTTCGGGTTGACGCCGTGCTGGTTCGTCTCCGGCTTGCCCTCCGAGGCGAGGAAGACGATCAGGACGATGGCGCCGACCAGGGGGATCAGCGCGATCAGCAGCCACCAGCCCGAGCGGCCGGTGTCGTGCAGGCGGCGCACGCCGACCGCGAGCGACGGGATGATGATCGCGATGGCGTAGATGTAGGACAGGAACTCCGCGCCGATCAGGCCACCGATGATCGACAGCACCAGGCTGATGACGAAGCTGATGAGCGTGAACATCCAGTACTCCTTGCGGCGCGCACGTCCGCTGAAGCCTGCGTAGTTCTTGAGTACTGCCAGGTACCAGTTCATGGTGAATCCCCTCCCCGGGCCCCCGTTCGGGGCCGCCAACTTTCAGCCAAGCAAGCCGGAAAGTAAGCCACAGATAAGGAACGGGTCAAGCCCAGTTGACGCAACGGGGAAACGTACATCCAGCTGCCACACGACTGTGTCCATACTGTCGCTTAACAAGACAGCGAAACGACACAAAGACCAATGAAACAACCCACTTTGATCAATCGGCGCAGAACGCCCGCGGGTTACTGACGTCAGAATCACGGTGTAGAGCCTGGTCCGGGGTCCGGAGGAGGACATGGTCCCCCACTACCTCACCTTCGAGGCCACCAACACCGGCCGGAGGAAGATCCTCACCGCCTGCATGGCCGACAGCGACCTCGCGTCCGCCGGTCCTGCGGAGCCGGGCGACATCATGCGCGTCCGGTGGGACGCCGACGAGGACGGCGTCCTCGAACTGCCCGCCACACTGGCGTCCGTACGACGGGGCAGCAGGGCCGACCTCGCGGGCCTGGATCTCGGCCTCAACGAGAACGAACGGCGCGGCTTCCCGTACTACGTGTCGGTCGGAGTGCAGCATCCACCTGGTGACGGACGACGGCGACAAGCCGTTCGCGATGGGTTTCGCGGAGGCGGACCGGCCGGGCCTGGTGGCCTGGCGGGCCCCCCTCCGCTGAGGCCGCCGGTTTCCGCCGGCGGCCGCGGGTCAGTCGGCGATCGGCAGGTAGACCCGGTTGCCGGCGGCCGCGAACTCCCTCGACTTCTCGGCCATGCCCTCCTCGATCTCCTCCTGCGAACCGCCGTGCTGACGGCGGATGTCCTGGGAGATCTTCATCGAGCAGAACTTCGGCCCGCACATCGAGCAGAAGTGCGCCGTCTTCGCCGGCTCGGCGGGCAGCGTCTCGTCATGGAACTCCCGGGCCGTGTCCGGGTCGAGGGCCAGGTTGAACTGGTCCTCCCAGCGGAACTCGAACCGCGCGTCCGAGAGCGCGTCGTCCCACTCCTGCGCGCCCGGGTGCCCCTTGGCGAGGTCGGCCGCGTGGGCGGCGATCTTGTAGGTGATCACGCCCGTCTTCACGTCGTCCCGGTTGGGCAGCCCCAGGTGCTCCTTGGGCGTGACGTAACAAAGCATCGCCGTGCCCCACCAGGCGATCATCGCAGCGCCGATGCCGGAGGTGATGTGGTCGTAGGCGGGCGCGACGTCCGTGGTCAGCGGGCCGAGCGTGTAGAACGGCGCCTCCTCGCAGATCTCCTGCTGGAGGTCGATGTTCTCCTTGATCTTGTGCATCGGGACATGCCCGGGACCCTCGATCATGGTCTGTACGCCGAACCGCTTGGCGATCGTGTTCAGCTCGCCGAGCGTCCGCAACTCCGCGAACTGCGCCTCGTCGTTGGCGTCCGCGATCGACCCGGGGCGCAGTCCGTCACCGAGCGAGTAGGTGACGTCGTACGTCGCGAGGATCTCGCAGAGCTCCTCGAAGTGCTCGTAGAGGAACGACTCCTTGTGGTGCGCGAGGCACCAGGCCGCCATGATCGAGCCGCCGCGCGAGACGATGCCGGTCTTGCGACGGGCCGTCAGCGGAACATACGGCAGGCGCACGCCGGCGTGCACCGTCATGTAGTCCACGCCCTGCTCGGCCTGCTCGATGACGGTGTCCTTGTAGATCTCCCAGGTCAGCTCCTCGGCCCGGCCGTCGACCTTCTCCAGGGCCTGGTAGAGCGGGACGGTGCCGATCGGCACGGGGGAGTTGCGCAGCACCCACTCGCGGGTGGTGTGGATGTTGCGGCCGGTGGACAGGTCCATGACCGTGTCGGCGCCCCACTTGGTCGCCCAGGTCATCTTGTCCACCTCCTCCTCGATGGAGGAGGTGACGGCCGAGTTGCCGATGTTGGCGTTCACCTTCACCAGGAATCGCTTGCCGATGATCATCGGCTCGATCTCGGGATGGTTGACGTTGGCGGGCAGCACCGCCCGGCCCTCCGCGATCTCCTCGCGGACGACCTCGGCCGCCACGTTCTCCCGGATCGCCACGTACTCCATCTCCGGGGTGATCTCCCCCCGGCGGGCGTACGCGAGCTGAGTGACGGGGCGCCCGTCGCGGCTGCGGCGCGGCTGGCGCGGGCGGCCGGGGAAGACGGCGTCGAGGTTGCGCAGTCCGCCGCGCGGCGAGGTGTGCTTGAGCCCGTCGTCCTCGGGGCGGGCCGGGCGGCCCGCGTACTCCTCGGTGTCTCCGCGGGCGATGATCCAGTTCTCCCGCAGGGGCGCGAGGCCGCGGCGGACATCGGTGTCGATTCCGGGATCGGTGTACGGCCCCGACGTGTCGTACAGCGTCACGTCCTTGCCGTTGGTGAGGTGCACCTGTCGGACCGGCACCCGGAGGTCCGGGCGCGAGCCCTGGACGTACCCCTTGTGCCAGCCGATGGACTTCCCGGCCTCGTCGTTCGGCGTCCCGGCGTCCGGCGTCGTGCCGTCCGGCGTTCCGTCGTTCTGTTTCGAGGCAGGCGTGCGTGCGTCCGCTGTGGTCATGAGACCTACTCCCTACGCCGGCATTACCCGGTAACAGGTTCGGCGGTCGGCGCAGCGTGTCCCGTACGGATGTACGGCGATCAGCGCCCTCTCAGCCCGGTGCTCCGAGCTCCCGCGTGTGCAAAGGTGCCTCCACGCTAGCGTCCTTTCCGGCGAGCTGACCAGAGGGCCCTCCTGTTCTTGCGATGATCGCCCCGTGACCTCCCCCCAAAACGACCCCGCGTCCCAGCCGCCCCAGGGCCACACCCACGGCCACACCCACAGCCACGGGCCGGCCGCCCCGGTCTCCCGGCACCTGCGCAAGGTCATCGCCGCCGTACTGATCCCGTTCGCCACGGCGGTCGTCGTCGGCCTGATCGCGTTCTGGCCCGGCGGCGTTCCCGACCACGAGCGCACCGGCGTCGGATTCGACCGGCAGACCCAGGACGGCAAGGTCGTCCAGGTGGTCCAGGTCGACTGCGCGGACGTCAACGCCGCGCAGGTGCCCCCGACCGGCGACACCTCCACGCCCTCGGGGCGGGAGGCCGTCAACGAGCAGGAAGGGGAGTGCGCGAAGGCCACCGTCGAGGTGACCAGCGGCGACGACAAGGGCCGCAGGTTCGTCGAGGTGGTCCAGCCGGACGCGCCCCGCCAGCTGAAGGAGGGTCAGGGCGTGGTCGTGGCGTACGCGCCCGACGCGCCGCGCGACCTCCAGTACTCGGTGACCGATGTGAACCGGAAGGTCCCGATGGCGCTGCTGGCCGGGATCTTCGCCCTGGCGGTGGTCCTGGTGGGCCGGATGCGCGGGGTGATGGCGCTGGTGGCGCTGGCCGTGTCGTTCGCCGTGCTGACCCTGTTCATCCTGCCGGCGATCCTGCAGGGCTCGAATCCGCTGGTCGTGGCGGTGATCGGGGCCAGCGCGATCATGCTGGCGGCCCTCTACCTGTGCCACGGGGTGACGGCCCGTACGTCGGTCGCGGTCATCGGCACGCTGATCTCACTGCTGCTGATCGGGCTGCTGGGCTCCCTGTTCATCGGGTGGGCGAGCCTGAGCGGCAACACGGACGACAACACCGGCCTCATCCACGGCCTCTACCCGGACATCGATATGAGCGGTCTGCTGCTGGCCGGCATCATCATCGGTTCACTCGGGGTGCTCGACGATGTGACGGTCACCCAGACCTCCGCCGTCTGGGAACTGCACCAGGCGGACCCGGAGATGGGTTGGAAGGGGCTGTACCGGGCAGGTATCCGGATCGGAAGGGACCACATCGCCTCCGTGGTCAACACCCTGGTGCTGGCGTACGCGGGCGCGGCGCTGCCGCTGCTGCTGCTCTTCTCCATCGCCCAGAGCAGTGTGGGGACGGTGGCCAACAGTGAGCTGGTCGCCGAGGAGATCGTCCGCACGCTGGTCGGGTCGATCGGCCTGGTCGCCTCGGTGCCGGTGACCACGGTGCTCGCCGCGCTCGTCGTCTCCGCGGACCGCGCGGGGTCGGGCGGCGCGCAGGCGGCCACGGCCGCACCCACGCGGACCGGCCGGGGCCGTCGCCGTAAGACGGGGTGACGGGGCGTCGGGACGGGGCCACGGGGCATCGGGTGCGCGCCCGGTCAGCCGGCGTTCTGCTCCTCGGCGAGGATGCGGCCGAGCGCATCCTCCAGGTTCCCGTCGAAGTCACCGAGCGTGTGCTCCTGACCGAGCGGCACGAGCTTGTCCGTCCGGTCGAGAAACGCCACCAGCGGCGCCGTCCCCGCCCGGAACAGCGCGCGATCCGCGCCGACCTGAAGCCGGATGTGCACATCGCTGAGTCCCTCGGGCTCGGTCGGGCCGATGTGCACATCTCCGTCGCCGCTCGGGCTGTTGAGCCCGTCCAGCAGCAGTTCGCGGCCGAACGCCCAGGTCACAGGGGCATCGCCGGGCAGATGGAACGTCATCCGGATGGCGTACGGATCGCCGACCTCGTACCGGAGCTCCACCGGAATACGGAACGAGAGCTCCTCGGAGACGAGGAAGCTCATCATGACCTCTGCTTGAACCGACTCGCGCATCGTTCAACCCCGCAGTAGATGAAACTGGCCAGGAATGATCCCCCATGGCCCTATTGACGCCATCGTGGTGCACGCGATAGCAGATCACAAGGAGTGATTTTTCAGATACTGATAGAGAACACGAACGAACGCAAGAGGCTGGCGACTTCGCCACGTAGCTGTTCGACTGCGGGCAGCAACCGATCTTCCCGGTCCAGGGGTACGGAAATGGCCATCGCCGCAATGGTGGCACCGGCCGTGACCGGAATCGCGGCGCAGACGGTCCCCAGTGCGTACTCCTGGCGTTCGATGACCGGTTCACCTCGTCGGAGGGTGCGCAGCCGTTCCAGCAGCGTGGCGCGATCTCGCACTGAGTAACGGGTGAGGGGACGTACGGGGTGCCGGTCGAGGTGGTCCTCGCGGGCCCTCTCGTCGAGTTGGGCGAGCAGACACTGGCCGATGGCGTGCGCGTGGGCGGTCTCCCGGAACGAGGCCCACTCCTCCACCGCCGGGATGTCGGGAGCGTCCGCGACCGCGATCAGATCGATCTCGCCGTCGCAGTAGACGGCGCAGTACACCGGCGCCCCGATGACGTCCCGCCAGCGGTCGAGGGAGTCGGCTACGGAGGTGAGGCGCGGGCGGCTCCTGACGGCGGGCGCGGCGGTCAGGTTCTCGGCGGCCGCGCCGAAGAGGAAGACACCGTTCTCGCGGCGGAGATAGCCCTCGTGGGTGAGGGTGCGCAGCAAGTGGTACGCGGTCGGCAGCGGAAGCCCCGCCTCGCGCGCCAGTTGCTTGGCAGGCGCCCCGTCCCGATGGGCGCCCACAGCCTCCAGCAGCCTCAACGCCCGCTGAACCGAACCGATCAACGTCGGGACAGCGGTGCTCGATGCCGTGGTCAAAGGTCACCCCCAGGCATGGTGACGGGCCGTCGGCCCTCCCGTGGGGGCCGCCCCCACGGGCCTGCCGCGATCCCGAGGACCGGAGGGGACCGAAGATCCGGTGACCCGTGACCGGCGAGGACCGGTCCGGGCGCCGGCGATCGGAGGCCAACGACCGGACTGTCGTACCCAGGACCGATCAGGCGATCGATATGGTGACGGAAGGTCACATTCCGGATGGCGGCAGCGGTTTGCCACTGTATCGGCCGGCTGCGGCAGACGGGTGGTTTCCTCCGGGACTTAGCTCTGCTGGGCTAATCCTCCCGGGCCGGAGCCGAACGTGCGGCTTCCCGTGGGCCCGGGCCGGACGGAGCGGACCGGTCCCCGCGCCGGCCCGCGGTCCGTGTACTACCAGTCACCGCGCGAGGACGACGACGACATGAACTTGCGGACGACGAAGATCAGTCCGCCGACCAGGACGACGAAGATCAGCGCCTTGAAGAGCAAGCCGACCACGAAGCCGACCACGCTGGCGATCAGACCGCCGAACACGAAGATCGCAATGACGGGCACCGCGATCCACTTCACCCACCAGGGCATTCCCGCGAATATCTCCCGCACGGCCATCGCCTCTACCTCGTCTCTCTGAGTCCTTGCCTCGATGCTAAAGGCGCGACGGGCCCCGCCGGGGCGGGGCAGCCCTTGAAGACCCCTGATCTCGCCCCTAGGGATCCCCGAGGAGGACGCGCGCTCCCGGCAGGTGCGGGGAACAGGCGCCTCAGCCCTCCGGCGGCGAGAACACGACCATCACCCGCAGGTCCTCGGTGATGTGGTGGAACTTGTGAGCCACACCCGCGGGAACGTAGACGACACTTCCCCTGCCGACCTGCGTCGTCTCCATCCCCACCGTGATCGACGCACGCCCGCTGACGACGAGGTAGACCTCGTCCTGCTGGTGCGGCTGCTGCGGATCGAGCTCTCCCGCGTCCAGCGCGTACAGGCCGACCGACATGTTGCGCTCCCGCACGAACTGCAGATAGGCGCCGTCGTTGGCGGCCCGCTCCGCCTCCAGCTCGTCCAGTCTGAATGCCTTCATGGCTGTCCCGCCCCTTGTGCCCGCGCTGTCGGCTGTGCCTGTGCTGCCGGTGTCCGCCACCGATCATGTCTGCCACGATCAGACACATGAAGAATTTCGTAGTCAAGACGATCGCCAACGCGGGTGCGCTGGCCGTGGCCATCTGGCTGATCGGCGACATCACGCTGGAGGGTGGCAGCACGGGCCGCAAGGTCCTCACCCTGATTCTGGTCGCGCTGATCTTCGGACTGGTGAACTTCCTGGTGAAGCCGCTGGTCCAGCTGCTGACCTTCCCCCTGTTCATCCTGACGCTGGGGTTGATCACCCTGGTGGTCAACGCCCTGATGCTGTTGCTGACCTCCTGGCTGGCCGGCGTGCTCGATCTCAGCTTCCACGTCGAAGGGTTCTGGACGGCGGTGCTCGGCGGCCTGATCATCTCGGTCGTCTCCTGGGCGCTCAATGTCGTCCTGCCCGACGAGAACTGAGTCCGGGATTCCGGAGTCCGGGATACGAGATTCCGGGCCTCCGGGTCAGGCCGCTCCCGGGCCTCTGGAAGAGTGCAGGGGACACCGGTCCGACCACCGGTGAGAACCGGTCCACCACCGGGGAGAACAGCGAAGGAGCAGGCATGAGCACCATGGGCGACGGAACGCGTGCGGTACGCGCCGGGCTTCCCGAGCCGGAGCAGTTCGAACCCACGCTGCCCGGCCCGGTCTTCGCAGCCCACTTCCACCTCTCCGGCGAGCCGGTGGGTCCCTACACCTACGGCCGGGAGACCAACCCGACCTGGACCCACCTGGAGCGGGCCATCGGCGAGCTGGAGGCTCCCGGCGAGGAGGTGGGCACGACCGTGTTCGCCTCGGGTATGGCGGCGATCACCGCGGTGCTGCTCTCCCAGGTCCGCTCGGGCGACGCCGTGGTCCTGCCCGACGACGGCTATCAGGCGCTGCCGCTCGTGCGGGAGCAACTGGCGGCGTACGGGGTCGAGGTCCGGACCGCACCGACCGGCGGCGACGCCCAGCTGGCCCTGCTGACCGGGGCGAAGCTGCTGTGGATCGAGAGCCCGTCCAACCCGGGTCTGGACGTCTGCGACATCCGGCGGCTGGTGGAGGCCGCGCACGCGGCGGGCGCCCTGGTCGCCGTCGACAACACGCTGGCCACCCCGATCGGCCAGCGCCCGCTGGAGCTGGGCGCCGACTTCTCGGTGGCCAGCGACACCAAGGGCATGACCGGACACGGCGACATCCTGCTCGGCCATGTGACCTGCCGCGATCCCCGGCTGACGGCGGACGTACGGCGCTGGCGCAAGGTCGTCGGGGCGATCCCCGGGCCGATGGAGGCCTGGCTCGCGCATCGCTCTCTGGCCACCCTCCAGCTGCGCATCGACCGGCAGTGCACCACCGCCCTCGCCCTCACCGAGGCACTGGCCAAGCGGACCGAGGTCACCGGGCTGCGGTATCCGGGGCTGCCCACCGACCCGTCGTACGCCGTCGCGTCGGGCCAGATGCGGCGCTTCGGGTCCGTGGTCTCCTTCGAGCTGGCCGACCGGGACACCGCGGAACGCTTCCTGTCCGCGCTGCGCCTGGTCGACGACGCGACGAGCTTCGGCGGCGTCCGGTCGACCGCGGAGCGCCGGGGCCGCTGGGGCGGCGACGCCGTGGCGGAGGGCTTCATCCGCTTCTCGGTCGGCGCGGAGGACCCCGAGGACCTGCTCGCCGACGTCGAACAGGCGCTGGACGCGGCGGTCCGGTAGGCCGGGGGAGTTTCAGACGGTCCTCCACGGGCCACTCTCTTGCCATGACCGAACGTCCTGTGGTCAAGCGCACCGCACGCGCCGTCCTGCTCGACGGCGACGATCTCATCCTGATCAAGCGCACCAAGCCGGGAGTCGATCCTTACTGGCTCACGCCCGGCGGCGGAGTCGAGCCGGAGGACGCCACCGTCGTCGAGGCACTGCACCGCGAGGTCGACGAGGAGCTCGGCGCCAAGATCGTCGACGTGGTCCCGTGCTTCGTCGACACCGTGGAGCACATCGCCGACGGCGGCGTGACGGGGGTGAAGGTCCAGCACTTCTTCGTCTGCCGGCTGGCGTCGATGGACGTCTCCCTGCGGCACGGACCGGAGATCGACGAGCCCACCGGGGAGTACGAGATCGTGCGGGTGCCGTTCAGCCGGGTCGGGATCGCGGCCGTGCACCTCGTGCCGCTGTCCCTGCGGCACTACCTGGACGGCAACATCGAAGGCGTACGGGCGATGCACGCCCCCGACCTGGGCTGACGTCCCTCACATCGGGCACGCGCCCCGGCCCCGCCCGGGCGCGTACTCCCCGGCAGGTACGCACGGATACTCCCGCTGCCGGACGCTCCGGGGCATGCGGCTCGGCATCGTGTTTCACGTGAAACCACTCAAGCGCCCCGTACGCCGAGGGCTCCTCGTCGCCCATGTCGCCGTCTCCGTCAGCTGGCTGGGTCTGACCGTCGGTCTGCTGGCGCTCGGCCTCACCGCGTTCCTCACCAAAGATCCCGCCACGGCGAGCGCCGCCACCCGGGCCATGAAGATCTTCGGGGACTGGCTGGTGGTCCCGGTGGCGCTGCTCTCCTTGGTGACCGGCCTGGTGCTGGCTCTGGGCACTCCGTGGGGTCTGGCGCGCCACCGCTGGGTGTGGACCAAGTTCTGGCTGACCCTGATCACGACGGGTCTGTCGATCTTCTCCCTGCGCCCCGGCATCGACGCGGCGGTCGCCGACGGGGCGGTGGACATCGATCTTGTGATCGCGCCGTCGGTGGCCACGGCGACGTACCTCTTCATCACCGCGATCTCGCTGCTCAAGCCCTGGGGGCTCACCCGACGCGGCAGGCGGCTGCGGTTCTCGGCCAGTTCCGCCAAATCGGTGGACGCGCGATCACCTCGTCAGACAGCCTGACCCCATGCACAGCCCATCACCCCGCTCCCTCGTCGACCTGCCGATCCGGCGCCTGAACCGGGGAGACCTGGTCCCGTGTGCCGACCTCTGCGAGGACCGCGGCTGGCCGCGCGACGAACACCGGTGGGGGCTGCTCCTCTCGGCCGGCACCGGGTACGGGATCGACGCCCCGGACGGCAAGGGCCTGGCGGGGACCTGCCTGACCATGCCCTACGGATCCGACCTCACCGCGGTCGGCATGCTGCTCGTCGCCGAACGCTACGCACGTCGGGGGCTCGCCCGCCGGCTCATGCGGCACGTGTTGGAGACGGTGGGAGACACCCCGCTCGCCCTGTACGCCACCGAGCAGGGGCAGCCGCTCTACGAAGACCTCGGCTTCTCCCCCGTGGGCCGGGCCGAACGCGTCGGCGGCCGGTTCGGAGCGGGCGGCCCCGACGGCTCCCCCTCGGCCACAGCCTCTCCCTCCCGCACCTCGTCGACGCTCCCGCCGCCGGCCTCGTCCGTGACCACACGGCCCGCCGCGGCGGACGACCTGCAGGCGATGGTCCGGCTCGACTTCCCCGTCTTCGGCGCCGACCGGACGCATCTCCTCGCCCGGCTGCCCGCCTTCTCCGACCGGCTCCAGGTCGCCGAGGCGCACGGCGAGCTGGTCGGCTACGCGGCGCTCTGGCCGAGCGGGCACGCCGAGGTGGTGGGGCCGCTGATCGCACGGGACACGGCCACCGCACAGGCCCTGGTGGCGGCCCTGGCCGCCACGACGGACCGGCCGCTGCGGGCCGATGTCGACGCCCGGCACGAGGAACTGCTCGGCTGGCTGGCGGAACACGGTCTTGCGCCCCTCTCCCGGACCACCGTGATGACGTACGGCATCCCGGACCTGCCCGGTGACGCCGCCCGCAGGTTCGCCCCGCTCACCGTCGCGACGGGCTGACGCGCAGCAGCCGCACCGCCATGGAGGGGGTGCGGCTGCTGCGCGTGGGCGACGGCCCCCGGATGGGGGGGGCACAGTGCCGGGCCCCCGTCACGGCGGCCCGCTCGGGGGTGGTCCCCGCGACCATCCGGCCCC
>NZ_JBHXPF010000032.1:0-85791 GCF_042718715.1 Streptomyces sp. NPDC058576
CAGCTCACCGAGGAGATCACCGCCCGCAAGGGCTGATCCCCCGGCGAACCACCCCCGCCCCGGGCCGCACGGTGAACCCCACCGCGCGGCCCGGCCGCGTCGTCACCGTCGTTCCTCGGCCGGACGCGCCGACGGGTCCCGGTCGTCCCGGTCGTCGCGGTCCTGCGCGGCGAGGCCGAACGTCGTGAAGGCCGTGCGCTCGGGCAGCGGGTAGAACTCCTTGCCGGTCAGCGCGTTGACGATGACGGCGGAACGCCAGGCGGCCAGACCCAGGTCCGGCGCGCCGACGCCGTGCGTGTGCCGTTCCGCGTTCTGCACGAAGAGCGATCCGGCGATCTCCGGTGCGAGAACGAGCCGTTGAGCCGCGTCGACCTGCGGACGCCCGGCCTCGTCGCGGACGATGTACGGGTCGAGGGCGGCCAGCAGCAGGTCGACCGGGCGCTCCCGATACCCGGTGGCGAGAACGACGGCGTCCGTGACGAGCCGGCCCCGCCGCTCCTGCTGGCCGTGCTCGACGCTCAGCTCGATGCGCCCCGCCGCGGTGGCGGCCGCTCCGGTGACCTCGATGCCGGGTGTCAACGTGACGTCGGGCCAGCCCCCGCCGAGGCTCCGCCGGTACAGCTCGTCGTGGATGTCCCCGAGCGTGTCCCCGCTGACGCCCTTGTAGAGCTGCCACTGACGGGGCAGGAGCCGGTCCCGGGTGGCCTGCGGAAGTCCGTGGAAGTAGCGGGTGTAGTCGGGCGTGAACTGCTCCAGGCCGATCTTGCTGTACTCCATGGGCGCGAAGGCCGGCGTACGGGCCAGCCAGGTCAGCGCCTCCGCCCCCTCGGGCCGGGACCGCAGCAGGTCCAGCAGGACTTCGGCGCCCGACTGGCCCGAGCCGACGACGGTGATGTGGCGGGCGGCCAGCAGCCGGTCCCGCTGGGCGAGATAGTCCGCGGAGTGCAGCACCACGGCGGCCGGGTCCCCGACCAGCTCCCGCAGCGGTTCGGGGACGTGCGGCGCCGTGCCGACGCCGAGGGCGAGGTTACGGGCATGGGCGAGCCCGCTCGTGAGCGCTTCCCCGTCGGGGCCGAGGCGGCTGAACTCCACGGCGAACGCGCCCTGTCCGGGGTCCCAGGCGACGGTGTCGACGCGGTGGCCGAAGCGGGTGGAGGGCAGTTCGGTGCTCACCCAGCGCAGGTAGTCGTCGAACTCGGAGCGGTGGATGTGGAAGCGCTCGGCGAAGTAGAACGGGAAGAGCCTGCGGCGGGTCTTGATGTAATTGAGGTAGGACCAGGGGCTGGTGGGCTCGACGAGGCTCACCAGGTCGGCCAGGAAGGGCACTTGCAGCGTCGCGCCCTCGATGAGCAGCCCGGGGTGCCAGTGGAAGGCGGCGCGCTGCTCGTGGAAGGCGGTGCGCAGCCCGGGAACGCCGTCGGCGAGTGCGGCGAGCGAAAGGTTGAAGGGCCCTGCCCCCACCCCCAGCAGATCGAGGGGCGGCGTGCGCGGTCCGGGTGTCATCGGGTTCCTCCGGCGGGGGTCGCTGGGGCGGCGGGGGGTCGTCCCGTACGCGTCGTGCGCATCGTCGACGTCATGGCGACAGCCTTTCCGTCACGGGGGCATCGGTACCTTCGGCCGCCGCGGCTTCGCTCGCCGCACGGTCCGCCGCCGCCGTGACGAGGTCGAGCAGGGGTAGCAGGTCGGCCGTGGCGGCGTTCGGGTGCAGGAGGGTGGCCTTCAGCCAGAGGCGGCTGCGGCCGTCGCCGTCCTCCGCGACCGCCCGGCCGAGGACGGCGCGCCCCTCGGTGAGCAGGGTGCGGCGGACTGCGGCGACCACGGCGTCGCCCGCCTCGTCGGGCAGCCCGTCGGCCACCGTCGGCCGGAACAGCACGGTGCTGATCCCGATGTCGCCGGGCCGGCGGCGCAGTGCCGGGCGCGCGTCGACGGCCCGGCCGAACTCGTGGGCCGTACGCACGCAGTGCTCGACCAGTGTGCCGAGCCCCCGGCGTCCGAGGGCGCGGAAGGTGACCGCCATCTTCAGGGCGTCGGGGCGGCGGGTGGTACGGATCGAGCGGCCCAGCAGGTCGGGGAGTCCGGCCTCGGTGTCGTCGTCGGCGTTGAGGTAGTCGGCGCGCAGGGACAGCGGGGCGAGCATCGCGGCGTCGGCGACGGCCAGCACTCCGGCGGCGACCGGCTGCCAGCCGAGTTTGTGCAGGTCGAACGTTACGGTGGCGGCGTGCTCCAGGCCGGCGAGCTGAGGGGCCAGGCGCTCGCTGAACAGCAGTGGGCCGCCGTACGCGGCATCGACGTGGAGCTGGGCCGTGTGCCGTTCGGCGATGCGGGCGATCTCCGGGAGCGGGTCGATGCGCCCCTCGTCGGTGGTCCCGGCGGTGGCGACGACCAGGAGCGGCGCTCCGGCGAGGCGGGTCAGGGCGCGGTCGAGGGCGGCCGGGTCGATCCGGCCGTTGCCGCAGGGGACGACCGTGGGGGCGGGCAGGCCGAGCATCCAGGCGGCACGGTGGACGCTGTGGTGGACGTTGGCGCCGGTCACCACTCGCAGCGGACCGGGGGCCGACCGTTCCCGGGCGAGGAGCAGGGCGACCAGGTTGGACTCGGTGCCGCCGCTGGTGATGAGCGCGTCGGGGGCCGGGGCCGTGGGGTGGACGAGCCGGGCCAGTGCGGCCGTGGTCAGCTCCTCGATCACACCGGCGGCGGGCGCCTGGTCCCAGGAGTCCATGGAGGGGTTGAGGGCCGCCCCCGCCAGGTCCGCCGCGACGGCCACGGCGAGCGGCGGGCAGTGCAGATGGGCGACGCAGGCGGGGTCGGCCGGATCGGCGGCCCCTTCCGCGACCGCGCGCACGACGTCCCCGAGCGCGGCCTCGGGGCCGACGCCCTCCTCCGGCAGAACCGGGGAGCAGAGGGCCAGGGTGCTCAGGGCCACGGCATCGGGCCCTCCGGCGGGCAGCGGTCCGCCCCGGGCCGGGGCGGCGTTCTCCAGGGCGTCCAGGACGATCGCGGTGAGGGCCCGCAGGTGGTCCGGCCCGTGCGCACCGCCCGCCACGAGGCCTCCCCGTACGTCCTGTGCGCCGGGCCCCGACGGCGTACCGGCACGCGCGCCCGACGCCCCGGCCTGCGCCGGGGGTTCGCCGGGGAGCGGGAGCGGAGGAGGCGGCATGGCGAGGACCTTCGGTCGTGGTGCGGGCGGGCCGTGCGGAAGCGGGTCCGCGCGCGGGGCGACACCGGGGGCGGAGAGATCCACCGCCGGGGATTTGCTGGTTAGGCTAACCTAACTTGGAGGGCGCGAACGACGGGCGGCCCGCCGGGCCCCGGAGGCTGCTTCGCCTACTGGGCAACCGAGTTGCCGGGTCCCGCCTCCGCTGCCCGGCGCAGCGCGTCCGGGGAGCCCAGCAGGTCGGGCGGCAGATAGCGGGAGCCGATGCCCAGCTCCCATCCGTGCACCTGGACGGCGAGGGCGGCCAGGGCGAGGGGGTCGAGCGGCAGCAGGGTGCGGGGCGCGGGAGCGGGTCCCGCACTCTCCCGGTAGGCGTCGAGCCGGTCCGCCAACGCCTGCTCGAACGCGTGCTGTTCGTCGTCGAGGAGCAGGCGCAGAAGGTGCTGATCGGGGGTGAGCGCGCCTACGGCGTCCAGCGCGGCGGCCGCCTGTACCCGCTCGTCGGCATCGGGCTTGCGCAGGGGCACGGTGGGCCGGTGGCGGGGCTGGTGGCCTTCCGCCTCGGCCAGATACGGGCACAGGGCGTCCATCGCGGCGAGGTCCGCCGGGTCCGATGCCGAGGCGAGCGAGGAGTACGGCACCCCTTGGCGGATCGAGGGCGCGAAGTCGTTCCGCAGCAACGGCCCGATCACCCGCTGCCGTTGCCGGACGAGACCGCTGGCGAGGGAGACCGCGAAGAGGTCCAGCCAGGTCCGGGCCGAGGGAGCCTGCGCGTTTGAGAAGGCGACGACGTCGCCGAAGGATATGTCCTCGCTGCTGAGGCTCTCCCCGACCAGGGGGAAGAAGATCTCCTGGTCCCCGTCGGGGAAACAGCCGACGCTCATCTCCCCCAGGTGGCACTCCGCCGCCGTGCTCAGCGCGGAGCGTGCCAGATCGTCGAGCGCGATCCCCTGCCCGGTGCGGGCGGCGACGTGGTCGAGCAGTTCCTCGGCCAGTTCGCGCATCCGCCGCGGGTCCGGATCGTCGTAGCGCATCCGGTGCCACCGCCCCGCGGTACGGCCGACGATGCCTTCCGATGCCTCGCCCAAGCGCCGGATATCCACCTCATGACACGTCACTTCCCGCACGCACGCCGCCCTTTCGTGATCTTCGATCCGGAAGCGGCACGCTATCAGCGGACTCGGACACGCACCGGTCCGTACGGGTGGGGGCCCGGCGCGGGAGCGGCGGTCACCGCTCCCGCACCGGGCCCGGATCACGCCGCGTCGGTGGGCAGCTCGGCGCGGATCTCCCGCGCGGCGGCGACCAGGTTCTCCAGGGAGGTCCGGGTCTCCAGCCAGCCTCGGGTCTTCAGGCCGCAGTCGGGGTTCACCCACAGCCGTGTCGCCGGGATGGCCTCAAGTCCCTTGCGCAGCAGGGCCGCTGCCTCCTCGGTGCTGGGGATGCGCGGGGAGTGGATGTCGTAGACGCCGGGTCCGGCCTCCCGCGGATAGCCGTGGGCGGCCAGTTCGCGGGCGACCTGCATGTGGGAGCGGGCCGCCTCCAGGCTGATGACGTCGGCGTCGAGGTCGTCGATGGCCTGGACGATGTCGCCGAACTCCGCGTAGCACATGTGGGTGTGGATCTGGGTGTCCGGCCGCACGCCTGCGGTGGCGAGGCGGAAGGACTCCGTCGCCCACTCCAGGTACGCGGCGTGGTCGGCGGCGCGCAGCGGGAGCGTCTCGCGCAGCGCGGGTTCGTCGACCTGGATCACCGACGTTCCGTTCGCTTCGAGGTCGTTCACCTCGTCGCGCAGGGCGAGGGCCACCTGGCGGGCGGTGTCGCCGAGCGGCTGGTCGTCGCGGACGAAGGACCAGGCGAGCATGGTGACCGGCCCGGTGAGCATGCCCTTGACGGGGCGCTCGGTCAGCGCCTGCGCGTACGTGGTCCAGCGCACGGTCATCGGCTCGGGCCGCGAGATGTCCCCGGCGAGGACCGGCGGGCGGACGTAGCGGGTGCCGTAGGACTGCACCCAGCCGTGCTGGGTGGCGAGGTAGCCGGTGAGCTGCTCGGCGAAGTACTGCACCATGTCGTTGCGTTCGGGCTCGCCGTGCACCAGGACGTCGATCCCGGCCTTCTCCTGGAAGGAGAGGACCTCGCGGATCTCGTCCTTGATGCGCTCCTCGTACCCGGCCTCGTCGATCCGGCCCGCCCGCAGGTCCGCCCGCGCCGTGCGCAACTCGGTGGTCTGCGGGAACGAGCCGATCGTGGTGGTCGGCAGCAGCGGCAGCCCGAGGTGCGCGCGCTGGGCGGCGGTCCGCTCGGCGTACGGCTGGGAGCGGCGGCCGTCCGCGTCGGTGATGGCCGCGGCACGGGCGCGGACGGCCGGGTCGCGGGTGATCGCGGCGTCGGTGCGGGAGGCCAGGTCGGCGCGGTTGGCGGCGAGTTCGGCCGCGATGGTGTCCGTTCCGGCGGCGAGACCGCGGGCCAGGACGACGATCTCGGCGGTCTTCTGCCGGGCGAAGGCGAGCCAGCGGGCGATCTGCGGGGCGATGTCGGTCTCGGCGGCGGCGTCCAGCGGGACGTGCAGCAGCGAGCTGGAGGCGGAGACGTCGACCCGGTCGGCGAGGCCGAGCAGGGTGCCGAGGGTGGCGAGCGACTTCCCGTAGTCGTTGATCCAGATGTTGCGGCCGTTGACGACACCGGCCACCAGCCGCTTGCCGGGCAGTCCCCCGGCGGCGGCCAGGTCGTCGAGATTGCCCGCGCCGGTCTCGGTGAAGTCGAGGGCCAGCCCGTCGACGGGAGCCTTGGCCAGGACCGTCAGCGCCTGGCCGAGCCGCCCGAAGTAGGAGGCGACGAGCAGCTTGGACCGGTCCGTGAGGCCGCCGAGCTCGCGGTAGGCACGGGCGGCGGCGTTCAGCTCGGCCGGGGTGCGGTCCTGAACGAGCGCGGGCTCGTCCAGCTGCACCCACTCGGCACCGGCCGCGCGCAGGTCCGCGAGGACCTCCGCGTACACCGGCAGCAGCCGGTCCAGCAGGGTCAGCGGCTCGAAGTCCGGGGCCACGCCGGGGGCCGCCTTGGCGAGCAGGAGGTAGGTGACGGGGCCGACCAGGACCGGGCGCGGGGTGTGGCCGAGCGCGAGGGCCTCCTTGAACTCGGCGACCTGCTTGGCCGAGTCGGCGGTGAACACCGTGTCCGGTCCCAACTCAGGCACCAGATAGTGGTAGTTGGTGTCGAACCACTTGGTCATTTCGAGCGGGGCCACGTCCTGCGTGCCGCGGGCCATGGCGAAGTAGCCGTCGAGGGCGTCGGCGCGGACCGCGTCGCGGTGCCGCTCGGGAACAGCGCCGACCATGACACTGGTGTCCAGGACATGGTCGTAGTACGAGAAATCACCGGTCGGCACTTCGTGGACGCCGGCCTCGGCGAGCTGCTGCCAGGTTCCCCGGCGCAGTTCCGCGGCGGTCTGCCGGAGGGCGTCGGCGCTGACGCGGCCCTTCCAGTAGCCCTCGATGGCCTTCTTCAGTTCACGGTTCTGACCCTGGCGGGGGTAGCCGTACACGGTGGCCCGTGCTGCCGCGGCTGCGGGCTTCGCTGTCACGTGACTCTCCTTCGCGAGCGTGTCTGCGGTGCAGATCCCGGGACGGGACGCGGACGCGAAGGGATGACGCATCGGGCGGACACCGGACACGTCGAACCGTGTCCGTCCACCTGATGGTTACGCCGACCCGCCCACGAGGTCACCGAGATCTCCGCACGCGAACGGTCGCGTGCGGGCAACGGGCAGGTCTTCGGACTCGCGGGCACGTCTGCCGGGGCAGACACCTAAAGGCCGTCGCTTCCCAGACCCGGCCGGGCCCAGTGCGTATGACGGCGGTCGTTCCCACTCACCGCTGCGGGGCAGTCCCGGATTCCCACCGGGTTCCCTCTTGCGACACCCTGTCTGGCGGACAGGGCGAACCAGTTGCAGCGGCCAGCCTAGGGGACGACCGCCGGGCGCACACCGTTGTTCACACTTCGGACGGTGATGTGAGACACGCGCCCGCTTCTTCCCGATCGCGCTGAAGACCGGGCCGGGCCACGGAGCGGGGGCGACACGGGTTCCCCCATCGTTCGACTTTTCGCCATCCGCTCCCTGACCTTCGGTCAGGTCGTTCGGCTCGACTGTGCGGAGGCAGTGACCCAGATGTAACCGATTGGCGTAGAGAACGCGGAACCACGGAGCGTCACAAGCCGTTCTTCTTCGCACTACACGGCCGCCGACCCGCGGCGAAGCCGACCGAGGAAAGGGACAACGCCCTATGAAGAAGACAGTCGGGTGGGCCCAGGACGGCGACGACTGGACGATCACCGTGAACGGCACGCTGTATCGCGCGATCGAACGGCCCACGGACGGCCGGGTGCACGACTACCTGGTGAGGGGCGACGACCTGACCGCCGAGTGCCCGAGCCTGGGGCACGGGCTCGGCGTGATCCGGGCGCACGAGACCCGGCGCTGACACCCCGCCGGTCCGACGACGAGGTGCGGAGGCCGCCCGCCGCCCGCGCCTCGACGCGGGCCCCTCGGCGGCCCCGGCAACCGTCAGCGATCAGCCGCCGTCAGTCCGTGCCGCCGACGCCGTCCGCCTCGTCCGGCGTCCGGCGCAGCAGATAGGTGTCCATGATCCAGCCGTGCCGTTCGCGGGCCTCGGCGCGCAGGCGGCTGATGTCGTCGGCCACCTCGTCGAGCGGGCCGGAGACCAGGATCTCGTCGGGGGTTCCGATGTACGCGCCCCAGTGGATCCACAGGCCCCTGCCTGTCAGATGGGTGAAGCTCTCGTGGCCGTCGAGCATCACGACGATGTCGCCGTCGTCCTCGGGGAAGCCCTGGGCCAGCCGCCTGCCGGGGGTGATGTGGATGGGCCGGCCGACCTGGTTCAGGGTGACGCGGTGCCGGGCGGCGAGGGCGGAGACGCTGCTGATGCCGGGGACCACCGCATGGCCGAATTCCACCGTGCCGCGCCCTCGGATGTCGTCGAGGATCGCCAGCGTGCTGTCGTAGAGGGCCGGATCGCCCCACACCAGGAAGGCTCCGCACTGCCCCGGTGCGAGCTCCTCGATGATCAGGCGCTCGCAGATGTCGGCGCGGCGGTGCCGCCAGTCGTGCACCGCCGAGGTGTAGCGCCCGCCGTCCTGCTGGGTCCGGTCGCGCCACGGGTCGTCGGCCTCCACCACGCGGTACGGGCCGGTGAGGTGCTCGTCGAGGATGTCGCGCCGCAGCCGGGTCAGGGACTCCTTCTCCTTGCCCTTGCCGAGCACGAAGAAGACGTCGGCCCGGCGCATGGCCTTCACCGCGGCCAGGGTCAGATGGTCGGGGTCGCCGGCGCCCATGCCGATGACGAGGATGTGGCGGGGCGCGTCGCTCATTTCAGCCATGTCTGCCATGTCGGCCGATCATGCCAGGGGCCGGTGCGGCGAGAGTGCGCGCATGGCGTCGCGAGGCAGGCGGGAACGGTCAGACAGGCCCCGGGCGGGGTGGACTTACTAGGACGTCCAACTATATGTTCGTGAGCAGAGAGGTGACCGGCATGGAGCCGGGCGCCTCGAAGGCCCGTGGTGTCAGGGAAGCCGGTGTGATTCCGGCGCGGTCCCGCCACTGTGACCGGGGAGTCCGTCCTCGCAGGACACGCCACTGACGGTGAGGCAGCCGTTGGGAAGGCACGAGGGCGGGCGCTGATCCGGGAGTCAGGATACCGGCCGCGGGATGTTCCGTGTTTCCACGAGGATGGAGCAGACACGCATGGCACCGGTCCGTCATCACGGCCCCGCAGGCACGTCCCGGCGAGCGGTTCTCCCCGCCCCCTGACGGCCTGAGCCCTTCGCGTCCCCGACGACGAGCCCTCCGTTTCCGCGCGCATCCGACCGGTGCGCCGCGGCCTGGCGGGCCCGTGCGCCATCCCCGGATCTCACCTGACGATCTCCACGACGAGAGCAGGCTTCCATGGTCCGCGAACTCACTCATTTCATCGGCGGCAAGCACACGTCCGGCACCTCGGGCGGCTACGGCGACGTCTTCGATCCCAACACCGGCCGGGTGCAGGCCCGGGTTCCGCTGGCCGACCGCGCCGAGACGGAGGCGGCGATCGCCGACGCCGTCGAGGCCCAGCGCGAGTGGGGCGAGTGGAACCCGCAGCGCCGCGCCCGGGTGCTGCTGCGCTTCCTCCGGCTCGTCGAGAAGGAGAAGGATTCGCTGGCCCGGCTGCTCTCCTCGGAGCACGGCAAGACCGTGGCCGACGCGCACGGCGACATCGCGCGCGGACTGGACGTCGTGGAGTTCGCCGCCGGTGTCCCGCATCTGCTGAAGGGCGAGTTCAGCGACAACGCGGGGGCCGGCATCGACGTCCACTCGCTGCGCCGGCCGCTCGGGGTCGTCGCGGGCATCACTCCGTTCAACTTCCCCGCGATGATCCCGCTGTGGAAGGCCGCACCCGCCCTGGCCTGCGGCAACGCCTTCATCCTCAAGCCGTCCGAGCGGGACCCGTCGGTGCCGCTGCGGCTGGCGGAACTGTTCCTGGAGGCGGGCCTGCCGCCGGGCGTCCTCAACGTCGTCAACGGCGGCAAGGAGGCCGTGGACACCCTCCTGGAGGACCCGCGCGTAAAGGCGCTCGGCTTCGTCGGCTCGACGCCGATCGCCGCGCACATCTACGCCACGGCCGCCGCCCACGGCAAGCGGGCCCAGTGTTTCGGCGGGGCGAAGAACCACATGATCGTGATGCCGGACGCCGACCTGGACCAGGCGGTGGACGCGCTGATCGGCGCCGGTTACGGCTCGGCGGGCGAGCGGTGCATGGCGATCTCGGTCGCCGTGCCGGTGGGCGAGGCCACCGCCGACGCGCTGGTCGCCAGGCTCACCGAGCGGATCGCCGAGCTGCGGATCGGCCGCTCGGACGACCCGGACGCCGACTTCGGGCCGCTGGTGGGCCGCGACGCGGTGGACCGGGTCCGCGGCTACGTCGACCTCGGGGTCGAGGAGGGCGCGGAACTGGTCGTCGACGGGCGGGACTTCACCCTGGAGGGTCACGAGGACGGCTTCTTCGCGGGCGCTTCCCTCTTCGACCGGGTCACGCCGGACATGCGGATCTACCAGGAGGAGATCTTCGGCCCGGTGGTGTCCGTGGTCCGTGCGGCGGACTACGAGGAGGCGCTGCGCCTGCCCTCGGAGCACCCGTACGGCAACGGCGTCGCGCTCTTCACCCGCGACGGCGACACCGCCCGCGACTTCACGCGCCGCGTCGACACCGGCATGGTCGGCGTCAATGTGCCGATCCCGGTGCCGGTCGCGTACCACACCTTCGGCGGGTGGAAGCGGTCCGGGTTCGGCGACCTCAACCAGCACGGTCCGGACGCCATCCGCTTCTACACCCGTACGAAGACCGTCACTTCGCGCTGGCCCGCCTCGGGAATCCGGGACGGCGCGAGCTTCACGATTCCGACCATGGGATGAGCATCGTGACCACGCTCCTCACCGACGACCAGCTCGCGGTCGTCGAGACGACCCTGGACTTCGCCCAGGAACACCTGGCCCCGCACGCCGTGGCCTGGGACCAGGACAAGCACTTCCCGGTCGACGTGCTGCGCAAGGCGGCCGGGCTCGGCCTCGGAGGCGTGTACGTACGGGAGGAGTTGGGCGGCTCCGAGCTGTCCCGCTCCGACGGCGTCCTGGTCTTCGAAGCCCTGGCCACCGGCTGCCCGTCCATCGCGGGCTATCTGTCCATCCACAACATGGTCGGCTGGATGATCGACCGGTACGGCGGCGAGGACCAGCGCGGCCGCTACTTGCCCACGCTCTGCACCATGGAGCAGCTGGGCAGTTACTGCCTGACCGAACCGGGCGCCGGGTCCGACGCCGCGGCGCTGCGCACCCGCGCGGTGCGCGACGGCGACCACTACGTGCTGACGGGGACGAAGCAGTTCATCTCCGGGGCGGGCGCCTCGCACCTCTACATCGTGCTGGCCCGCACCGGCGACGACGGGCCCCGGGGCATCTCCGCGTTCCTCGTCGAACGGGACGACCCCGGGCTCTCGTTCGGGCCCAACGAGAAGAAGATGGGGTGGAACGCCCAGCCGACCCGGCAGGTCCTGCTGGAGGAGGTGCGGATCCCGGCCGACCGGCTGCTCGGCGAGGAGGGCGGCGGCTTCCGGATCGCGATGAACGGGCTGAACGGCGGCCGACTCGGTATCGCGGCCTGCTCGTTGGGCGGTGCGCAGAGCGCCCTTGACCGCAGCCTGGCGCATCTCGCGGACCGGGAGGCGTTCGGCGGCCGGCTGCTGGACGCGCAGGCGCTGCAGTTCCGGCTGGCCGACATGGCGACCGAACTCGCCGCCGCCCGAGCACTGGTGCGACAGGCCGCCGAGGCGCTCGACCGGAACGTGGCCGGCGCCCCGCAGCTGTGCGCGATGGCCAAGCACTTCGCGACGGACACCGGCTACTCGGTGGCCGACCGGGCGCTCCAACTGCACGGCGGCTACGGCTATCTGGCCGAGTACGGCATCGAGAAGATCGTCCGGGACCTGCGGGTCCACCAGATCCTGGAAGGGACCAACGAGATCATGCGCGTCATGGTGGCCCGGAGCCTGACGGGAGCCCTGCGATGACCGAGGAGCTCGTACGGGTGCACACCGAGGGACGTACGGGGGTGGTGACCCTGAACCGGCCGAAGGCGCTCAACGCCCTCACCCACGCGATGGTGGAGGCGATCGCGGCCGCCCTGGACCGGTGGGAGCACGACCCGGAAGTGGCCACCGTCGTCATCACCGGGGCCGGGGAGCGCGGCCTGTCCGCGGGCGGCGACATCCGGTCCATCCACGAGGACGCGCGCGTCGGCGGCAGGGCCTCGGCCGCGTTCTGGCGCGACGAGTACCGGCTCAACGCCCGGATCGCCCGCTACCCCAAGCCGTACGTGGCGCTCATGGACGGCATCGTGATGGGCGGCGGGGTCGGGGTCTCGGCGCACGGCAGCGTCCGGATCGTCACCGAGCGCTCCAGGGTCGCCATGCCGGAGACCGGGATCGGCTTCGTGCCGGACGTCGGGGGCACCTATCTGCTGGCCCTCGCACCCGGGGAGCTGGGCACCCATCTCGCCCTGACGGGCGCGGTGGTCGGAGCCGGGGACGCCCTGCTGTGCGGGCTCGCGGACCACTTCGTACCGTGGGCGGACCTGCCCGCGTTTCTCGCCGGACTGCGGACCGAACCTCCCGCCCCGGTCCTGCACCGCCATGTCCGGGAAGCACCCCTCGGCATCCTGGACGCCGACCGCGCCTGGATCGACCGCTGTTACGCCGCCGACACGGTCGAGGAGATCGTGGAGCGGCTGCTCGCGTCCGACGCCCCGGCGGCGGGTGAGGCGGCCGCCACGATCCTCGGCCGCTCGCCGACCGCGCTGAAGGTCACCCTCGCCGCACTGCGCCGGGCCCGGGAACTCGGACCGCTGGAAAGGGTGCTGGAGCAGGAGTACCGCATCTCCTGCGCCGCTCTCTCCTCGCACGACCTGGTGGAGGGCATCCGCGCCCAGGTGATCGACAAGGACCGCGCGCCCCGGTGGTCGCCGGGCACGCTGGTCGAGGTCACGGACGCGGACGTGGCCCGGTACTTCGCACCGACCGGCGACGAGGAACTGTCCCTCGCCGCATCCGACTCACCGCAGGAGGTGCCCTGGTGACCACGACTGTCGCCTTCATCGGGCTGGGCCACATGGGTGGTCCGATGGCTGCCAACCTCGTCCGGGCCGGCCACCGGGTGCTCGGCCACGATCTGGTGGAAGCCTGTCTGTCGGCCGCCGCGGCGAGCGGGGTCGAGCGGGCGGAGTCCGCCGCCGAAGCCGCCTCGGTGGCCGACGTGGTGATCACCATGTTGCCGGCGGGCCGCCATGTCCTCTCCCTGTACGGGCCGGAGGGCCTGCTCGCCGCCGCCCGTCCCGGCACCCTGTTCGTCGACTGCTCGACGATCGACGTGGCCGACTCCCGGGCCGCCCACGCAGCGGCGGAGGCGGCCGGTCACCGGTCGCTGGACGCGCCGGTGTCCGGCGGGGTGGTGGGGGCCGAGGCCGGCACGCTCACCTTCATGGCCGGGGGCGGGGAGGCCGCGTTCGCGGAGGCCGAACCGCTGCTGTCCGTGATGGGGAAGAAGGCGGTGCACTGCGGGGCGGCGGGCGCCGGGCAGGCGGCGAAGATCTGCAACAACATGATCCTCGGCGTCTCGATGATCGCCGTCAGCGAGGCGTTCGTGCTCGCCGAGAGCCTCGGCCTCTCCGACCAGGCGCTGTTCGACGTCGCCTCGGCGGCCTCCGGACAGTGCTGGGCGCTCACCGTCAACTGCCCGGTCCCCGGGCCGGTCCCGGCCAGCCCCGCCAACCGCGACTACCGCCCCGGGTTCGCCGCCCCGCTGATGGCGAAGGACCTCGGGCTGGCCGCCAACGCGGTGCGCGCGGGCGGCGTCGATGCCGAACTGGGTCTCCGTGCGGCGGAGTTGTACGCCCGATTCGCCGAGGGTCCGGGAGCGGACCAGGACTTCTCCGGGATCGTCCGGGCCATCAGGGCCACTTCGCCGAGGACCGGCAGGACAGAGGAAGGCACCACCGCATGAGCGAGAACCACGAGAGCACGTCCACCCCGGGCCCGTACGGCACCATCCTCGTCGAGCGCCGGGGCCGCACCGCCCTGCTCACCCTGAACCGGCCGGGGGCGCTCAACGCGCTGAGCCTGGACGTCATGCGGGAGACCGTCGAGGCCACGGAAGCGCTCGACCGCGACCCGGACGTCGGCTGCATCGTCATCACCGGCAGCGGGGAGAAGGCGTTCGCGGCCGGGGCGGACATCAAGGAGATGCAGCCGAGGAGCTACCTGGACATGTACCTCAGCGACTGGTTCACCGCCTGGGACCGGCTCGGTCAGCTGCGCACGCCCACGATCGCCGCCGTACGGGGCTACGCCCTGGGCGGCGGCTGCGAGCTGGCCATGCTGTGCGACCTGGTGATCGCCTCGGACACGGCGGTCTTCGGGCAGCCGGAGATCCGGCTCGGCGTGATCCCCGGCATCGGCGGCTCCCAGCGGCTGACCCGGGCGGTCGGCAAGGCCAAGGCGATGGACCTGTGCCTGACTGGCCGGAACATGGGCGCCGAGGAGGCGGAGCGGGCCGGTCTCGTCTCCAGGATCGTGCCGGACGCGATTCTGCTGGAGGAGGCGCTCGCGGTCGCGGGGACGGTCTCCGGCATGTCGGGGCCGGTCGCGATGATGGCGAAGGAGGCGGTGAACCGGGCTTTCGAGACGACGCTCGCCGAGGGCGTGCGCTTCGAACGCCGCCTGTTCCACGCGGTGTTCGCGACGGCCGACCAGAAGGAGGGCATGAAGGCGTTCACCGAGAAGCGGCCCGCGGAGTTCACCCACCGCTGAGACGCGCCACCGGCGCCCCGGCGCGGGCCGGACGGTGTGTGGCGGCAGGCGCGCACACGCGCCTGCCGGCCACCGCCGGCGCACGAGGCGCGGCACGGGCAGTGCGGCGGGGATGATCCGCACCGCGATGCGTGTTACATCCTGGTGTGTCCGGCTCGGCACCGAGCCGGACCCTCTCGGAGAGCTGGAGGCGGCGCTGTGCACGGTGAGTACAAGGTTCCCGGCGGCAAGCTGGTCGTGGTGGACCTGGACGTGGCGGGCGGGGCGCTGCGGAACGTCCGCGTCGCCGGGGACTTCTTCCTCGAACCGGACGAGGCGATCCTCGCGATCGACGCGGCACTGGAGGGCGCCCCGGCCTCTGCCGACACGGCCGGGCTCGCGGCCCGGATCGAGGCGGCGTTGCCCGACTCCACGGTGATGCTCGGGCTGAGCGCGGAGGGCGTCGCCATCGCCGTACGCCGGGCGCTCGCGCAGGCCACCGAGTGGAGCGACTACGACTGGCAGCTGATCCACGAGGCCCCGCAGCCGCCCGCGCTGCACATGGCGCTGGACGAGGTGATCACCGCCGAGGTCGCGGCGGGGCTGCGTCCGCCGACGCTGCGGGTCTGGGAGTGGGACTCCCCCGCCGTGATCATCGGCAGCTTCCAGTCGCTGCGCAACGAGGTGGACCCGGCGGGCGTGGAGCGGCACGGGATCGACGTCGTACGCCGGATCTCCGGCGGCGGCGCGATGTTCGCCGAGCCCAGCTCCACCATCACCTACTCGCTCGCCGTCCCGCAGGCGCTGGTGTCGGGGCTGTCCTTCGCCGACAGCTACGCCTATCTGGACGACTGGGTCCTCGAAGCCCTCGCGGACATGGGCATCAAGGCCTGGTACCAGCCGCTCAACGACATCGCCACCGAGGTCGGCAAGATCGCGGGAGCGGCGCAGAAGCGGGTGGTGGGGCCCGACGGCGGGCCCGGGGCCGTGCTGCATCACGTGACGATGGCCTACGACATCGACGCCGACAAGATGCTGGAAGTGCTCCGCATCGGCAAGGAGAAGATGTCGGACAAGGGCACCCGGTCGGCGAAGAAGCGCGTCGACCCACTGCGGCGGCAGACCGGCCTGCCCCGTCAGGTCGTGATCGAGCGCATGATCGAGTCGTTCCGCAAGCGGCACGGCCTCACGGTCGGCCACGTGACGGACTCCGAGCTGGCGCGCGCCGAGGAGCTCGTACGGACCAAGTTCGCGACGCCAGAGTGGACGGCCCGGGTGCCGTAGGGTCCTGGGCGCATGCCCGCGTTCCGGCCCCGCTGTGGCCCCCGCCCCCGCATACTGGGTCGTATGGACAAGGCGGCGCCCGGCTCCGGAGTGCGGGAACGGCTCGGCAGGGGTCTGTTCGCCCGGGTGGCGGGGCCTTCCGGGCCGGAGACCCGGGCCCGGATCCACGACACCCCGGGCCCCCGCTGGTTCGGCCCGGACCGGCCGGTGCGCCGGGTGCACGGGGACGCGTCCATGTTCATCGGCGGTCTGCGCGCGCTGCTCCTCCAGTCGCTGCACCCCCTCGCCATGGCCGCCGTCGCGGGCCATTCGGGGTTCAAGGGCGATCCGTGGGGGCGGCTCCAGCGGACCAGCACGTTCCTGGCGGTGACCACGTTCGGCACGGCCGAGCACGCCCAGGAGGCGGTCGACCGCGTACGGTCCGTGCACGAGCGGGTGCGCGGGACCGCGTCCTCCGGGGAGCCGTACCACGCGGCCGATCCGCATCTGCTGTGCTGGGTGCACATCGCCGAGGTGGACAGCTTCCTCCGCGCCCACCAGCGGTACGGGGAAAGGCCGTTGGACGGTGCGGGGTGCGACGGATACATCCGCGACATGGCGACGGTGGCCCACGCCCTCGGCATCCCCGACCCGCCGCGCGACCGGGCGGAGCTGGCGGAGCGCATCGCCGCCTACCGCCCCGAGCTGCGCGCCACCCAGGAGGCCCTGGAAGCGGCCCGCTTCATTCTGCTGCACCCTCCCCTGCCCTGGCCGGTCCGCCCCCCGTACGCCGTGCTCGCCGCCAACGCCGTCGCCTCGCTGCCGCCGTGGGCCCGGGAGCCGCTGCGGCTGCCCCGGGTGCCGGGGGTCGAGGAGGTCTGCGTACGGCCCGCCGGGAAGGCCCTGACCAGGACCATCCGGTGGGCGATGACCCCGCCGCCCGCGCCCGCCGGGGGCTGAGCGCCGCCCGGGTGCCGGAGACCGCCGATGGCAGGACGATGGAGGGAACCGTACGCAGGGGGGCCCACGACGGGAGACCCCGGTGGCACGCAGCGAATCGACGGACGTCCTCGTGGTGGGCGCGGGCCCGGTCGGCCTGACGCTGGCCGCTGAGCTGCGCCGGGCGGGAGTGGCCTGCCGGATCGTGGACCGGCTCCCCGCCCGGCTGCCGTACGCCAAGGCGGTGGGCATCCAGCCGCGCACCCTGGAGCTCTTCGACCGGATGGGCCTGGTGCGGGAGGTGCTGGACGCGGCGGTCCCCCTGCGCGGGCAGCTGACCTACGTGAACGGAGCCGAGCAGGGCCGGATCGAGCTGGTCCTGCCGCCCGAGGTGCCGTACGGCTTCGCCGCGCTGCCGCAGTACGACACCGAGCGCCTCCTGGAGGAGTCCCTCGGGCGCTACGGCACCGGGATCGAGCGTTCCACCGCGCTGGTGGCGTTCGCCCAGGATCCCGCCGGGGTGACCAGCCGGCTCACCACCGTGTCCGGTACCGAGGAGGAGGTCCGGTCCCGGTTCCTGGTGGGGTGCGACGGAGCGCACTCCGTCGTGCGCAAGGGGCTCGGGCTCACCTTCGAGGGCGGCGCGTTCCCCGAGGAGTACATGCTCGCCGATGTGGAGGTGGGGTGGGGGCTGCCGCCCGGGTACGGGGTGCGCTCGATGCACCGGGGCGAGGACGGGGCCATCGACGATCTGCTGGTCTGCATCCCGCTGCCGGGGGACGGCCGCTACCGGATGTCGATGCTGGTGCCGCCGGAGCTGTCCGCCGCGCGGCAGGTGGAGGCGACCGGGCCGGTGGGCGGCGACGGGGTGGCCCATGGCCTCGAAGGCGGCACGGCCCCCGCACTCGCCGACATCCAGAAGGTCCTGGACCGGCTGGCGCCGGAGCCCGTCACCGCGTCCGCGCTGCGCTGGTCGTCGGTGTTCCGGATCAGCCACCGGCTGGTGGACCGGTACGGGGAGGGCCGGGTGTTCGTCGCCGGGGACGCGGCGCACATCCATCCGCCGACCGGCGCCCAGGGCATGAACACCGGGATCCAGGACGCCTGCAACCTGGCCTGGAAGCTGGCTCTGGCCGTCGGGGGCGCGGCGCACCCGCAGCTGCCCGCCAGTTACGACGCGGAACGGCACCCGGTCGGCGAGGAGGTGGTGGGCCGGACCGTCCGGCACGCCGCCGAGGGCGTGCAGGCGGACCCGACGGACGTGGAGACGCTGCTGCTGCGGGAGGCCCAACTCCTCATCGGCTACCGGGAGAGCCCGATCGTGACACCGCTGCCCCGGGACGACGGCGCCGGTCTCCGGCCCGGCGACCGGGCCCCGGACTGCGGCGGCCTCACCGGGGACATCGCGGCCTACCCGGTGCGCCTCTTCGACCTGTTGCGCGGACGCGGTCACGTCCTGCTGGTGTACGGACACCACCCGGCCGGTGACACGGCCACCGATCTCGCCGCAGCGGCAAGGGAGTTGACCGGGGGCCTGATGGAGACGCACGGGATCCTGCCCGCCGGCGCCTCGGAAGGGGCGCCGGGTGTCCCCCATCACCACGACAGCCTGGGCGAGTTCGGGCTCCGGTACGCGGCGGGTGAGGGCGCGGCGTTCGTCGTACGGCCGGACGGATACCTGACCGCCTGTCTCCGGCCGCCGACGGTGGGCGGGCTGAAGGAGGCACTGGGGAGGGCCTTCGGGCCGTGAGGGTGTGAAAGCCCCGCCGCGGAGGGACCTTTGGGGGTCGTGACGGTCCTTCCGCGGCGGGGCGCTCTGTCGGGATCAGTCGACGGTGACCACCACGGAGTGCCAGCCGCTCGCACCGTCGGGGACGGTCTTCGTCCGCTCCTCGGTCTGCGTCTCGCCGGTCCCGTCGGTGGCGCGCACGGTCAGGGTGTGACCGCCGGGGGTCGCCTTCCACGGGTAGGTCCACTGACGCCAGGTGTCGACGGTGGCCTGGTCGGCGAGTTGGGCCGGGCGCCAGGGGCCTTCGTCGACCCGGATCTCGACCTTCTCGATGCCGCGGTGCTGGGCCCAGGCGACCCCGGCGACCATGACCGTGCCGGCCTCCGGGCGGCCGAAGGGCTTGGGGGTGTCGATCCGGGACTGGGTCTTGATGGGGGCCTCGCGGGCCCACTTGCGCTTCACCCAGTACGCGTCGTAGTCGTCGAACGTGGTGAGCTCGATGTCCTCGATCCACTTGCAGGCCGAGACGTACCCGTACAGGCCGGGCACCAGCATGCGGACGGGGAACCCGTTGACGAAGGGGAGCGGTTCGCCGTTCATGCCGACGGCGAGCATCGCGTCCCGGCCGTCCATGACGTCCTCGACGGGGGTGCCGAGCGTCATGCCGTCCACCGAGCGGGCGATGATCTGGTCCGCCTTTCCACCCCGGGACGGCGGCTTCACCCCGGCCTCCTTGAGCAGGTCGGCGAGACGGACGCCGATCCACCTGGCGTGGCCGATGTAGGGGCCGCCGACCTCGTTGGAGACGCAGCAGAGCGTGATCTCGCGCTCGATCAGCGGGCGGTTCAGCAGGTCCTGGTAGGTGAACTCCAGGTCCCGGCGCACGCCCTTGCCGTGGATGCGCAGCCGCCAGGAGTTCGCGTCGACCTTGGGGATCACCAGGGCGGTGTCCACCCGGTAGAACTTGTTGTTGGGGGTCGTGAAGGTGCTGAGGCCGCGCACCCGGGGCTGGGCACCCGCCGGGATCGGCTTGGCCGCCGAGGCCGGGGCGGGCAGCCGGACGGCCTCCCGGGAGGCGACGGCGTCCTGGGCGCTCCGGCCGTTCAGGGCCCGGCCGACCGCTCCGGCCGCCGTGGAGGCGGCGGCCGCGGCCGTGGCGGCGATCAGGAAGCCCCGCCGGTCCCAGCCGCCCTCGTCCTCCTCCCCCGCGACCCTGTGCGGCCGGGTGAGCTTGCCGATGAGGACGTACAGCAGCAGCGCCCCGGCGACCGCGCCGACCAGCGACGGGAGCCCGTCGATCGGACCGGTGGAGTCCGGGCGGCTGACGGCGGACGCGACGCCGACGACGCCGAAGGCGAGGACGGCGGCGGAGCCGGTACGCCGGTGTCGCAGCGCCAGCAGACCGACGGCGACGGCGAAGAGGGCGAGCGTGACGACGATGCCGAGCTGCAGGACGATCTTGTCGTTCTCGCCGAAGGTCCGGATCGCCCAGTCCTTCACACCGGCGGGCGTCCGGTCGATGGCGGCTCCGCCGACCGCCGTCACGGGGCTCGCCTCGGGGCGGACGGCGGCCGAGACGAGCTCGGCGACGGTCAACGAGGCGAATCCCGCGAGCAGTCCGCTCAGTGCGGCGAGCGCGCCGCGGGTCAGGGCTGTCCGGGTGATCCTCACGGTCGTCATTCGGAGCCGTGGGACCGGCGGATTGGTCCGGTCCCCCGATCTGCCCGGAACGCGCTCCGCCCCGGCGGGCGCGGGGCCGGCCGGGGCGGAGCGGTCAAGCGGTCAAGCGGTCAAGCGGTCAAGCGGTCAAGCGGTCAAAGAAAGATCAGGCGAGGGACGCGATCGCCTTGTTGAACGTGGCGGACGGACGCATGACCGCAGCGGCCTTGGCCGGGTCGGGCTGGAAGTAGCCGCCGATCTCGGCCGGGGAGCCCTGCACCGCGATCAGCTCGGCGACGATGGTCTCCTCCTGCTCGGCCAGCGTCTTGGCCAGGGCCGCGAACGCCTCGCCGAGCTTGGCGTCGTCGGTCTGCCGCGCCAGCTCCTGGGCCCAGTAGAGGGCCAGGTAGAAGTGGCTGCCGCGGTTGTCGATGCCGCCGAGGCGCCGGCTCGGGGACTTGTCCTCGTTGAGGAAGGTGCCCGTCGCCCGGTCCAGGGTGTCGGCGAGGACCTGGGCCCGCGCGTTGTCCGTGGTGGTGGCCAGGTGCTCGAAGCTGACCGCGAGGGCCAGGAACTCGCCCAGGCTGTCCCAGCGGAGGTAGTTCTCCTTGACGAGCTGCTGGACGTGCTTGGGGGCCGAGCCGCCCGCGCCGGTCTCGAAGAGGCCGCCGCCGTTCATCAGCGGGACGACGGAAAGCATCTTGGCGCTGGTGCCGAGCTCCAGGATCGGGAAGAGGTCGGTGAGGTAGTCACGGAGCACGTTGCCGGTGACGGAGATGGTGTCCTCGCCGCGGCGGATGCGCTCCAGGGAGAAGGCGGTGGCCTCGACCGGGGACTTGACGGAGATGTCCAGGCCGTCCGTGTCGTGGTCGGCGAGGTACGCGGTGACCTTGGCGATCAGGTTGGCGTCGTGCGCGCGGGTCTCGTCCAGCCAGAACACGGCCGGGTTGCCGGTGGCGCGGGCGCGGGTGACGGCGAGCTTGACCCAGTCCTGGATCGGCAGGTCCTTGGTCTGGCACATCCGGAAGATGTCGCCGGCGCCCACGGCCTGCTCCAGCACGACCGCGCCGCTCGCGTCGACGACGCGCACGGTGCCGGTGGCGGGGATCTCGAAGGTCTTGTCGTGGCTGCCGTACTCCTCGGCCTTCTGCGCCATCAGACCGACGTTGGGCACGGAGCCCATGGTGGCCGGGTCGAAGGCGCCGTTGGCGCGGCAGTCGTCGATGACGACCTGGTACACACCGGCGTAGCTGCTGTCCGGGAGGACCGCGATGGTGTCGGCCTCGTCGCCGTCCGGGCCCCACATGTGACCCGAGGTGCGGATCATGGCGGGCATGGAGGCGTCGACGATGACGTCGCTGGGGACGTGCAGGTTGGTGATGCCCTTGTCGGAGTCGACCATCGCGAGGGCCGGGCCCTCGGCCAGCTCGGCCTCGAAGGACGCCTGGATCTCGGCGCCGACGTCCGGCAGCGAGCCGAGGCCCTTGAGGATGCCGCCCAGGCCGTCGTTGGGGGTGAGGCCGGCGGCGGCGAGCTGCTCGCCGTACTTGGCGAAGGTGTTCGGGAAGAAGGCGCGGACGGCGTGGCCGAAGATGATCGGGTCCGAGACCTTCATCATGGTGGCCTTGAGGTGTACGGAGAACAGCACGCCCTCGGCCTTGGCGCGGGCGACCTGCGCGGTGAAGAACTCGCGCAGCGCGGCGACGCGCATGACGGCCGCGTCGACGACCTCGCCCTTCAGGACGGGTACGGACTCGCGGAGCACGGTGGTGGTGCCGTCGTCGCCGTGCAGCTCGATGCGGAGCGAGCCGTCCTCGGGGATGACCGCGGACTTCTCGGTGGAGCGGAAGTCGTCGACGCCCATGGTGGCGACGTTCGTCTTCGAGTCGGCCGTCCAGGCGCCCATGCGGTGCGGGTGGGCCTTGGCGTAGTTCTTGACGGACGCGGGGGCGCGGCGGTCGGAGTTGCCCTCGCGCAGCACCGGGTTCACGGCACTGCCCTTGACCTTGTCGTAGCGGGCGCGGACGTCCTTGTCCTCGTCGGTCCGCGGGTCGTCCGGGTAGTCCGGGAGCGCGTAGCCCTGCTCCTGGAGCTCGGCGATGGCGGCCTTGAGCTGCGGGATCGACGCCGAGATGTTCGGCAGCTTGATGATGTTCGCGCCGGGCGTCCTGGCCAGCTCGCCCAGCTCGGCGAGTGCGTCATCGATACGCTGCTCGGCCTTCAGCCGCTCCGGGAAACTGGCGATGATCCGGCCCGCGAGGGAGATGTCGCGGCGCTCCACCGTGACACCGGCGGTCGAGGCGTAGGCCTCGATCACGGGCAGGAACGAGTAGGTCGCCAGGGCAGGGGCCTCGTCGGTGTGCGTATAGATGATGGTCGAGTCAGTCACCGGGTGCTCCGCTCCACGTCTGCAACATTGCTTGACATCAAGATATCTCGTCGGCGCGCGGGGCTCCACAAGGCCCCCGCACGGCTTCACAGGCGGTACGGGGTCCTGTGATGTTCCGATGACTCCGGGTTACGGGGTCGGCGGCCGGTGCTCGTACCAGCGCCGGTCGTCCTCCAGCTGGGCGGCGAGCGCGATCAGCCGCTCCTCGCTGCGGGAGGGGCCGAGCAGCTGGGCGCCGACCGGGAGGCCGGAGCGGGTGAAGCCGGCCGGGACGTTCACCCCGGGCCAGCCGAGGACGTTCCAGGGCCAGGCGTACGGACAGGCGGCCGTCATCGCGAGGTCGGTGCGCCAGGCGCTCAGCTCGTCGAACCGGCCGATCCGCGGCGGCGGGGCGGCCGTGGTCGGGGTCAGCAGCACATCGAACCCGGAGGCGTCGAAGAGGGCGCCGATCCTGCGGTGCTGGCGGACTTCCCGGGCGCGGGCGGCCCGCACCACCCGCCCGCCGAGCCGCGTCCCGGTCCGCAGGGCGCTGCGGGTGCGCGGGTCCAGGAGGGCCGGTTCGGGGTGCCGGGCGGCGACCTCGGCGATGCCCGCCGTGGCGCGGGGCACGAAGGCGAGGCCGATCAGCCCGTACCGGGGGCGGGCCTCCTCGACGTGGTGGCCGAGCCGGGCGAGGGTCTCGGCGAGCGCCTCGACGGCCCGGCGCACCTCCGGGTCCGGTCCGGCGCCGGTGAGGGTGAGCGGGGGACGCCAGGCGAGGGCGATGCGCAGGCGGCCCGGGTCGCGGCGGGCTGCGTCGGCGGCGCGCACGGCGGGCGGGCGGTGGAAGTCCTCGGGGTGCGCTCCGGCGACGGCGTCCAGCAGGAGCGCCGCGTCGGCGACCGTACGGGCGAGGGGGCCGTTCACGGTGAGGCCCTGGAAGGCGTCGCTGTGCGGGTGGACCGAGATGCGCCCGCGCTGCGGTTTGATGCCGACGAGATGCGTCCACGCGGCGGGGATGCGCACGGATCCGGCGCCGTCCGAGCCGAGGGCGGCGGGCACGAGCCCGGCGGCGACGGCGGCGGCCGATCCGCCGGAGGAGCCGCCCGGGGTGTGCGCGGTGTTCCACGGGTTGCGGGTGGCGCCGAAGCCGGGGCCCTCGGTGAAGGGCCACTGGCCCAGTTCGCAGGAGTTGGTCTTGCCGACGACGACGGCTCCGGCGGCGCGGAGCCGGCGGACCGCCTCGCTGTCGGATGCGGCCGGGGGCCGTTCGCCGTCGCAGCCGAAGTGCGTGGGCAGGCCCGCCACGTCGGTGTCGTCCTTGACCGCGACCGGCACGCCGAGGAGCGGCAGCCGCTCCCCCGCGGCGAGCCTGCGGTCGGCCTCCGCGGCCTCGGCGAGTGCCGCGTCGGCGCGCAGGTGGCGGAAGGCGTTGAGGGAGGGCTGCGTGGCCTCGATACGGGCCAGGGCGTCGGCCACGAGAGCGGTGGAGGTGGTGGTGGCGTCGGCCAGCCGGCGGGCGCTCTCCGCGAGGCCGGGGAGCGGCGGCGGGACGGGGGCGGCCGGGCGGGGAGCGCGACCGGGATCCCGTACGGCCGGGCCGGTCTGCTCGGTGGGCTCCGCTGAGGACATGGGCGTGCCGCCTCCCTCGTGTCGCGGGGCCGGCCGGTCGTCCCGGCTGCGCCCACGCCTACTTACTGGAGGGTAACGAGAGGAGGCGGCACGCTCAACCGGTCGGGCCCTTCCGGCTGTTCCGGCTGTCACCGACTACGCGCCCTGCGTCAGGGGCGTACGTGGATCTCGCCGATGCCGGTGCCGAGACTCCCGCAGTGGGCGGTGGACTGCCCGGAGTCGCCGGGCCTGAGGGTGACGCGGTCGCCGTCGACGTCCGGGGACCAGCCGCAGACGAGATGCACCCAGAAGACCTGCGTCTGGCTGCCGTTGTTGCGACAGAGCGCGAAGCCCGTGTAGTCGTCGATGGCGTGCTTGCCGGTGTCGCAGGACAGGCCGGGCGGAATCGCGGCCGGGGCCGCCGACGCGGTCGCGGAGGTGACCGGGAGCGCCAGCGCGGCCGCCGTCGCCGTGGCGGCGAGCGCCCGCAGGACGGACCGGGGGCGCTTCCCCGCGGCCGGGCCGCTCGTGCTCCTCGTCCCCGTGAACAGGTTCATGGTTGTTCTCCCTCGTGGTGTGTGCGTATGTGACCCCGGGCGGGATCACCGCAGCTTTGCCCACGCTCCGTGGTCGAAAACACCGCCGCGCTTCACTCTGTGTTCGCGCGCCGGGCGGCGCCCCCTCTCCCGGCGTACGCTCGTATGTGCCGGTCATCCTGGTTCGTACGCCCTGACCGGGGCCTTTTCGAGGAGGCGACGTGAGCGGACACCGATGGGCCGCCCGGGCGGCCGCGGGTGCGGCGGCCGTCGCTCTCACCGTCACGGGTGGCACCCTCGCGCAGGCTGACGACGACATCGACGCGCTCCCCGCCGAGGAGATCGCCGAACGCGCCCGCGACGCCCTGGTCGGCGTCGACTCCCTGCATCTGAGCGCGCGCGGCAGCACCGACGGGACCGGGGAGGACGTGAGCGTCGACCTGACGCTGGACCGCGAGGGAAACTGCGCGGGCGGGGTCGACATGGGCGACGACGGCTCGGTGGAGATCGTGAAGCGCGGCGACGACGTCTGGCTGAAGCCGGACGCCACCTTCTGGAAGAACCATGTGCCGATCGGCGGCTCCACCTTCGACGCGATCCTCGACGGCCGGTACATGAAGGCCTCGGCCGACGACCCCCGGCTGCTGGAGGTGACCGAGGTCTGCGACCTCGACACGTTCCGCGAGCTGATCACGGACAACGTCGGCACCGCCGACCTCGACACCCTGACGAAGGGCGCGAGGACCGACGTGAACGGCGCGCCGACCGTTCCGGTGACCCGCGCCGAGGGCGATGAGCGCCTGACGGCCTACGTGGCCGCCGAGGGCACGCCGTACCCGGTGCGGATCACCGTGCAGAACGCCGACGAGGAAGGGACCGTGAACTTCTCCGGCTTCGACCGGCCGGTGCCCACGGCCACTCCCTCGGCGGACGAGACGGTGGACGTCACCGCTCTGCTGGGCCGCAGCGTCAAACCCGTGTAGCCGAGCTTCGCATCCGCGAGGCCTGCCGAGCGCTCAGGCCGCCGCACGCTCCCGGCGGGTCAGCGCCACGTACAGCAGCAACGACGAGGCGAGCCCGACCGCCCAGCCGTAGTCGGCCAGCGGCTTCAGGAACGGGATCAGACCGTCGGCGGGGAAGGGGCCCTTCCCGGGGGCCGAGTGCGAACCGCCCACCGCGAGGACGCCGCCGACCGCGAAGGCCGCCACCGCCCGCCAGTTCCAGCCGCTCCGGTACCAGTACCGGCCGCCCGGCCGGTAGAGGTCGGCCAGGTCGAGGACGGTGCGCCGGACGATCCAGTAGTCGGCGATCAGGATGCCCGCCACCGTACCGAGCAGTCCGCCGACCAGGCCCAGCCAGGTGAAGATGTACAGCTCGGGCGTCTCGGTGAGCTTCCACGGCATGATGACGACCCCGATCACGCCCGTGATCAGCGCCCCGGTCCGGAAGCTGATGAGCTTCGGGGCGAGGTTCGCCAGGTCGTACGCCGGTGAGACCACGTTCGCCGCGATGTTCACCGAGATCGTCGCGATCAGCACGGTGACCAGACCGAAGACCAGCCCGAAGACGTTGTCCGTCCGGGCGACGAGCTGGACCGGGTCCCAGATGGCCACCCCGTACACCGCTTGCGAGCCGGAGGTGACGAACACCGAGAGCAGGGCGAAGAAGGTCATCGTGGTCGGCAGCCCGAGCGACTGCCCCCGGATCTGGGCGCGTTGGCCGGCGCCGAAGCGGGTGAAGTCGGGGATGTTGAGGGAGAGCGTCGACCAGAAGGCGATCATGCCCATCAGCGAGGGGAAGAAGACCGGCCAGAAGTCGGCGCCCCAGCCGAGCGCGGACGGCTGGTCGAGCAGCGGGCCGAAGCCGCCCGCCTTGACCGCGACCCAGACCAGCAGGACCACCGCGCCGACCAGGACGAACGGGGCCGCCCAGTTCTCGAAGCGGCGCAGGGTGTCCATCCCCCGGTAGATGATGGCCAGTTCGAGGGCCCAGAAGAGTGCGAAGCAGAGCCAGAGCGTCCAGGGCTGACCGCCGATCTCCGCCGCGCCGGCCCAGCCGCCGAAGATCTTGCCGAGCAGCGTGAAGATCCCGACGCCGCCGATCCAGGTCTGGATGCCGAACCACGCGCAGGCCACGGCGGCCCGGATCAGCGCGGGCAGGTTGGCGCCGCGCAGCCCGAAGGAGGCGCGGGCCAGGACCGGGAAGGGGATGCCGTACTTGGGCCCGGCGTGGCCGGTGAGCAGCATCGGGGCCAGCACGATCACGTTGGCGAGCGCGATGGTGAACACGGCCTGCTTCCAGTCCATGCCGAGCGCCACCAGACCGGAGGCGAGCAACCAGGACGGGATGTTGTGGGCCATGCCGATCCACAGGGCCGCGAAGTTGTACGTGGTCCAGGTGCGCCGCTCCACGGGGACGGGCAGCAGGTCGTCGTTGGCGAAGCGGGGGTCGTCGGGGACGTGCCCGGGGGCGAGTTCGACCCGGCCGGAGGCGGCCGGGCCGGGTATCGCGTCGTGCGGGTCGTGCGAGGAGGACGGTGGGGTCGGTGGTTCCGGTGGGGAGGGTGGGACGGTAGCGGTCATGGCGGACGGGCCCTTCGCTCGGGAGCGGTGCCGTGCGGGGCGATGCGGGCGGTGCGCGTGCGAACTGCGGGGAGGGGTGGGGAGATCCGGCAGCCGGATGGTCGGGCGGTGAGACCGTCAGGCGGTCGGGCGGTGAGACCGTCAGTCGGTCAGGGGGTCAGTCGGTCAGGGCGGGGATGATCTCGGCCCCGTAGGCGTCGATGGTCGCTTCCCGGGCGTCGTGCATGTTGTACAGAGCGAACTGGTCGACTCCCATGTCCCGCAGCGCCTGGAGCTTCTCGATGTGCGCCTCGGCGGGACCGAGCAGGCAGAACCGGTCGACGATCTCGTCCGGGACGAAGGCGGTGTCCGGGTTGCCGGTGCGGCCGTGGTGGCTGTAGTCGTAGCCGGAGCGCCCGGCGATGTACGCGGTGAGCGCCTCGGGGACCAGGCCGGAGTGCTCGCCGTAGCGGGCGACCAGGTCGGCGACGTGGTTGCCGACCATCCCGCCGAACCAGCGGCACTGCTCCCGGGCGTGGTCGAGGTCGTCGCCGACGTAGGCCGGGGCGGCGACGCAGATGGTGACGGACTCCGGGTCGCGTCCGGCGTCGGCCGCCGCGTCCCGCACCGCCTTGATCATCCACTCGGTGAGGAAGGGGTCGGCGAGCTGGAGGATGAAGCCGTCGGCCTTCTGGCCGGCCAGCGCCAGGGCCTTGGGCCCGTACGCCGCCATCCACACCGGCAGCCGTCCGTCCTTCACCCAGGGGATCCGCACCGGCTGCCCGTCGACCGTCGCCTCCCGGCCCTCGGCGAGGTCCCGGATGACGTCGGTGGCCTCGCCGAGGCGGGCCAGCGTGTTGGGGCGGCGGCCCGCGACGCGCATCGCGGAGTCGCCGCGCCCGATGCCGCAGACGGTGCGGTTGCCGTACATGTCGTTCAGGGTGGCGAAGGTGGAGGCGGTGACTTCCCAGGTGCGGGTGCCGGGGTTGGTGACCATGGGGCCCACGATCATCCGGTCGGTGTGCTCCAGGATGCGGCTGTAGATGACGAACGGCTCCTGCCAGAGCACCGCCGAGTCGAAGGTCCAGCCGTAGCGGAAGCCGTTGCGCTCGGCGCGGCGCATCAGGCCGACGACGGCGGAGGCGGGCGGATCGGTCTGGAGGACGAGTCCGAAGTCCATGGCGGGATCTCCTAGTCCAGGTACTGACAGGTGGCGCGGGGGGTGTACATGCCGTGTCCGGCACGGCCGGTGAACTTCCGTCCTTCGATGACGACTTCGCCGCGCGACAGCACGGTCTCGACCTGGCCGGTGATCCGTTTGCCCTCGTACGCCGAGTAGTCGACGTTCATGTGGTGGGTCTCGGCGGACAGGGTCTGCTCGGCGGCCGGGTCGTAGATGACGATGTCGGCGTCGGCGCCCGGGGCGATGGTGCCCTTCTTCGGGTACAGGCCGAACATCCGGGCCGGGGAGGCGCAGGCGATCTCGATCCAGCGGCGGCGGGTGATGTGGCCGTCCACGACGGCCTGGTGCAGCAGGTCCATACGGTGCTCGACGCCGGGCATGCCGTTGGGGATCTTGGAGAAGTCGCCGCGGCCCATCTCCTTCTGCCCGGAGAAGCAGAAGGGGCAGTGGTCGGTGGAGACGACCTGGAGTTCGTTGTTGCGCAGGCCCCGCCACAGGGCTTCCTGGTGTTCCTTGGGGCGCAGCGGGGTGGAGCAGACGTACTTGGCGCCCTCGAAGTCGGGCTCGGCGAGGTTGTCGGTGGAGAGGAACAGGTACTGCGGGCAGGTCTCGCCGAAGACGGGGAGACCCTTGTGCCGGGCGGTGGAGATCTCCTCCACGGCCTCGTCGGCGGAGACGTGGACGACGTAGAGGGGGGATCCGGCGACCCGGGCGAGCTGGACGGCGCGGTGGGTGGCCTCGGCCTCCAGGGCGACCTTGCGGACGTCCCCGTGGTAGCGGGGGTCGGTGTGGCCCGCGGCGAGCGCCTGCTCGACCAGGACGTCGATGGCGATCCCGTTCTCGGCGTGCATCATGATCAACCCGCCGTTGCCGGAGGCCCGTTGCATGGCGCGCAGGATCTGTCCGTCATCGCTGTAGAAGACGCCGGGGTACGCCATGAACAGCTTGAAGGAGGTCACGCCCTCGGCGACGAGGAGGTCCATCTCCTTGAGCGAGGACGGGTTGACGTCCGCGAGGATCATGTGGAAGGCGTAGTCGATGGCGCAGTTGCCGTCGGCCTTGGCGTACCAGGCGTCGAGCCCTTCGCGCAGGGAGCGGCCCACGCTCTGGATCGCGAAGTCGACGATGGTGGTCGTGCCGCCCCAGGCGGCGGCCCGGGTGCCGGTCTCGAAGGTGTCGGCGGCGTACGTCCCGCCGAACGGCATCTCCATGTGGGTGTGCCCGTCGACGCCGCCCGGGATGACGTACTTGCCGGTCGCGTCGATCCGTCGGTCGGCGCTCCAGCTCTCGGCGGCGTCGGTCCCGTGGGCGGCGAGCGCGACGATCCGGCCGCCCTCGACGAGCACGTCGGCGTGGATCTCGTCGGACGCGGTGATGACCAGGCCACCGTGGATGACGGTGCGGCTCATGGGTGTCTCCTCAACTCGGGGCGCCCCCGCGCCGGCCCGATGGGCGCGACGCTCGGGGGCGGCCCCGCGCGGTTCGTGGGCGTACGGGCCGACGGGGGGGGCGGCGGGGGTCAGCCGGCCGCTTGCAGGGCGTCGGCGAGGATCGCCGCGCCTTCCTCGGCCTCGGCGACGGTCAGGGTCAGCGGCGGGGCGATCCTCAGGACGCTGGTGCTGTGGCCGCCGCCCTTGCCGATGAGGAGCCCGCCGGCGCGGGCCGCTTCGAGGACGGCCGCGGCGGCTTCCGGGTCGGCCTCGTCGGTGCCGGGCTTCACCAGCTCGATGCCGATCATCAGGCCCCGGCCGCGCACTTCGCGTACGGCGGGGGAAGCGGCGGCGATGGAGCGCAGCCGTTCGATCAGCAGTCCGCCGACGCGTCGCGCGTTGCCCTGGAGGTCGTGTTCCAGGAGGTACGAGAGGTTGGCGAGCGAGGCGGCCATGGTGATCGGTGAACCGCCGAACGTGGAGATGGAGTTGGCGTCGAGGCAGTTCATCACCTCGGCGCGGGCCACCACTCCCCCGACCGACATGCCGTTGCCGATGCCCTTGGCGAAGGTGAGGATGTCCGGCGGCCCGTGCTCGGCGTGCGCCTGCCAGCCCCAGAAGTGCTCGCCGGTGCGGCCCCAGCCGGTCTGCACCTCGTCCGAGATCCACAGCACCCCATGCCGGTCCAGGACCTGCCGGAACGCGGCGAACAGCCCGTCGGGCGGGGAGGTGAACCCGCCGACGCCCTGGATGGGTTCGGCGATCAGGGCGGCGGGGTTGCGGGTGTGCCCGAGCAGGTCCTCCAGGTCGGCGACGCACGCCTGGATGAACCGGTCGTCGCTCAACTCGGCGTACGGGCCCCGGGTACGGACGCCGCCGTGGACGTACAGGGTCTGGAGGGGGGACAGACTCGTGGGCGACCAGGCCTGGTTGCCGGTGATCGAGACCGTGGAGAACGACCGGCCGTGGTAGCTGTTGCGCAGCGCGAGGATCTGGTTGGACCTGCGGTACGCGGTGGCGAGCAGCAGGGCCGTGTCATTGGCCTCGGTGCCCGAGGTGGTGAAGAAGACCCGGGCGTCCGGGATGCCGGAGAGGGTGGCGATCCGTTCGGCCATCTCCACCATGGGGCGGTTGAGGTAGAGGGTGGAGGAGTGGATGATCCGCCCGGCCTGCTCGGCGACGGCCTTCGTCACCTCGGGCAGGGCGTGGGCGGTCATGGTGGTGAGGATGCCGCCGAAGAAGTCGAGGTAGCGGTTGCCGTCGGCGTCCCAGACGTGGCGGCCCTCGCCGTGGGTGAGTTCCAGGGGGTGGCGGTAGTAGAGGGCCAGCCACTCGGGGCTGACGGCGAGGTGGCGCTCGTACAGTCCGCTCACGGCTCCACCAGCCCGTCGTAGGCGTCGGGCCGTCGGTCCCGGTAGAAGGCCCACTGCTGGCGGACCTCTTCGATCAGGTCGAAGTCCAGGTCGCGGACGAGGAGTTCCTCTTCCTTGTCGCTGGCGACCTCCCCGACGAACTGGCCGCGCGGGTCGACGAAGTAGCTGGTGCCGTAGAAGTCGTTGTCGCCGTACTCCTCGCGGCCGACGCGGTTGATCGCGGCGACGAAGTACTCGTTGGCGACGGCGGAGGCCGGCTGCTCCAACTGCCAGAGGTGGCTGGAGAGTCCGCGCGAGGTGGCCGACGGGTTGTACACGAGCTGGGCTCCACCGAGGCCGAGTTGCCGCCAGCCCTCGGGGAAGTGCCGGTCGTAGCAGATGTAGACGCCGACCTTGCCGACGGCGGTGTCGAAGACCGGCCAGCCGGCGTTGCCGGGCTTGAAGTAGTACTTCTCCCAGAATCCCTTGACCTGCGGGATGTGGTGCTTGCGGTACTTGCCGAGGTAGGAGCCGTCGGCGTCGATCACGGCAGCGGTGTTGTAGTAGAAGCCGGACTGCTCGATCTCGAAGACCGGGACGACGATCACCATGCCGGTCTCGCGAGCCAGGTCCTGCATGCGCTTGACGGTCGGCCCGTCGGGGACGGGCTCCGCCCAGCGGTAGTGCTCGGGCTCCTGGACCTGGCAGAAGTAGGGGGCGTTGAACACCTCCTGGAAGCCGATGATCTTCGCCCCCTGCCGGGCGGCCTCGCGCGCGTGTTCCTCGTGCTTGGCAATCATCGATTCGGTGTCGCCGGTCCAGGTCGCCTGGACGAGTGCGGCGCGTACGACGTGGGACATGAGCTGCTCCTTCGACGCGGCGTCAGAGAGCCTGCACGCGTTCTCTACGCACGTAGATCGGTGCATGGATGGAGAACGTAAGCCCCTCCGTCCGGCGGGGCAAGACCATCGCCGTGAACCGGCGGAGTCGATCATGTTTCGCACCCGACCGGTCCACATCGGACACGGTGCCGGTCCCGGGCGGTGTCCGTGCGGTCTCAGACCCCCGGCACACCCGCCACCCGCAGCGCGTGGACCAGGTCCCACTCCCGCTCCACCGACACCTCGCGGGCGGCCGCGAGGAGGAGCGGCAGGACCGGGGTCCCGCCGGTTCCGGCCAGCTCGGCGGCCTCCCGCGGAGTGCGTACGCGGACGAAGGCGCCGAGCAGGTCCCGGGCCTCCCGCTCCCGGCCGGCCGCGTCCAGGGCGAGCACCGACTCGGCCACTTCGGCGGCGGGCCGGGCCACCCCCTGGCGCAGGAGCAGCCCGCAGTCCGCCTCCCGGCCCGCGGCGGCCAGCGCACCCGCGGCGGCGGCGAACCCGGCGGGCGGGAGCGAGGAAACCTCCCAGAGCAGGGTCGTCCAGTCGGCGGCGAGCCCGGCGCGGTGCAGCGCGAGGGCGATCAGCGGGAGCCGGGGCGCGGGCCAGGCCGCGACCTCGCAGAGCACGACGTGCGCCTCGCCGCCGCGGCCCTCGGCACGCAGCCGGACCAGTTGGGCCACGGCACCGGCGACGGCCTGCCCGGCGTCCGGATCCAGCAGGGCGTCCGGATCCGGCGGGGCGCCCGGCGAACGGTCACGTCCGGCTCGGCCCCGGCCGCCGTGGTCGTCCTCCCCGCCCCCGCCGCCGAAGCGTGCGCCGCGCGGGGCGGTCGCGCCCGCACGGGGCGGCACGAACGGACCGGGCACCGGCGAGGGGGCCGGGCCGGCTCCCTCCTCGTCGACCTCCAGACCGGCGAACCGGGCACCTCTCGGCTTCCTGCGCCGGGGCGCGGGGGCGGTAGGGTCCGGAACTGGGGCGCCGACGCCGGCGGCTGAGCCGGACCCGGACCCGGCGGCACTGGAGAACCCGGCGGCACCGGAGTCCACAGTGGCCCCGGCGTGCGGCCCCTCGCCGTCCTCCGCCCGGAACCAGTCCTCGGGGGCCGCCACCGCGGCCAGCCGCTTGCGCAGCTCGGCACACCGGGCGGTGGCCCGTTCGTGGTCGTCGCGGGCCCAGGCCAGCGCCTCCGGTTCGGCCGGGTACGGGCCGCCGAGCCCCGCGCCGCGCAGGCGCTCCGCCGCCCGGAGCTGCTCGCGGACCATCAACTCCAGCCGGTGGACGAGCTCCTGACGCCCTCCGGGCCGCCGGTCGTGGGCGGCGGCGGACGCGGAGTAGAGCGCGGCGGCGCGGACCGAGACCTGCTCGGCGAACCGGGCGCCCTGCAGCGCCGCGAGGTCCGCGAGCAGCGACTCGACCACATCCCAGGGCGGGACCTCCACCCCGTCGAGGCAGGAGCGCATGCCCGCCGGATCACGCCGGGCGAAGACTCCGTACCATCCCCGCCCGGGGTCCAGGCGCGCCACCAGATCCCGCAGGTACTGCGCGAACGCCCCTATTTCGTACGCCTGTTGATGCACCGTCATCGTCGCCCTCACCGGCCGTCGACTGGACCCTTCCAGTCCGGAGGCATTCGACCGCAGGCGTGTTACAGGGCGGCTACGCGCAGCTTTCGGGCGCGCTGCGGCGGGAGCACGAGGGGGCCCGGAATCGGGAGGGGCCTCAGAAGGTGACGGCGATCCCGGTGTGCGGGCGCTTGCCGAGCCGGGCGATCGTCGCGGGCCAGTCGACGAACCAGAACTTCCAGGTGTACTTGCGGGCCAGCAGTTTGCGCACCGCGCGGGTGCCGTCCTCGTCGAGGAGCTTCGCGGTACCTTCGGCGCTGGGGGCCCCGTCGGCGATCCTGCCGCGTACGTCGCAGACGGTGACGACGACCGTGCCGTTGTTGCGCAGCCGCTTGACCTTCCACGAGTCGGAGCGGGTCCAGACGTACAGCACATCACCCTCGGCGGCGGCCCAGACGGGCGTGGCGACGGGTGTGCCGTTCTTCCGGTACGTGGTGAGGCTGACGTACTCGCTGCGTGCGAAGTCCTGGAGAGTCACGGCGCGACCCTACGCGGCCCGGGGGCGCCCCCGCGACAAGACCCTGGGCCCCGCCCGTTACGCGATCAGCGGCACCGCGGCCGGTTCCGGTGCGCAGCGGCCGAGGATCTCGTCCATGGAGAGGCCCAGCGCACCGGCGAGGGCGGCCACGGTGAAGAAGGCGGGAGTCGGCGCGCGGCCGGTCTCGATCTTCCGGAGGGTCTCCGCGGAGATTCCGGCGCTCGCGGCGACGGCGGCCATGCTGCGCTCCCCGCGCGCCGCGCGGAGCAGTGCGCCGAGACGTTCGCCGCGCAGGCGCTCTTCGGGTGTCAGAGGGGTGCGGACCATGAGCCCATCCTACTACGGAATGCCATTTCTATACCGTCATTACTATACCGCTTCGACCGGTATAGTAATGGGCATGGTGCACATCAAGACAGACACGCAGATCGAAGCGATGCGCGAGGCCGGCCGGGTCGTCGCGCAGATCCTGACCCGCGCGCGGGAGGTGGCGGCGGTCGGCGTGACCCCCCGCCAACTGGACGAGGCGGCCCGCGAGGTGCTGAGCAAGGCCGGTGCCTCCTCCCCCTTCCTGAACTACAGGCCGCACTTCGCGCCCACGCCGTTCCCCGCAGTCATCTGCGTCTCGGTCAACGACGCGGTCGTGCACGGCATCCCCTCGGCCGAGCCGCTGCGGGACGGGGACCTGGTCAGCGTGGACGCGGGCGCGCTCCTCGACGGCTGGGCCGGTGACTCGGCGGTCAGCTTCACCGTGGGCGCGGCCCGCCCCGAGGACGCGCGGCTCATCGCCACCGCGAACGAGGCCCTGGCGGCCGGGATCGGCGCGGCCGTGGTGGGCAACCGGATCGGGGACATCGCCCATGCGATCGGCACGGTCTGCCGTGACGCGGGCTACGGCATCCTGGAGGGCTACGGCGGCCACGGGATCGGCCGGTCCATGCACGAGGACCCGTCCGTGCCGAACGAAGGACGACGGGGTCGCGGCATGGCGCTGCGGCACGGGATGGTCCTGGCGATCGAGCCCATGCTGCTCGCCGGTGGCCACGACGAGTTCCGCCACGACGAGGACGGCTGGACCCTGCGGACGACGGACGGCAGCCGGGCCTCGCACGCCGAGCACACGGTGGCGATCACGAACGACGGCCCGCGTATCCTGACCGCGCTGTGACCACCTTCGGGGGTCCCGCTAGGAACGCCCGACGAACTCCCTCGCCAGCTGCTGCCCCCGGCTCCGCGCCTTGGCGCGGCTCTCGATCGGAGAGACACGGGAGTCCTTGAAGGCGATGTACGTGACGCCGGACTCGGCGCCTCCGGTCGCCGGGTCGGGGTCGATCCCCAGCGTCTTCGCCATCGCGTACGACGCCTCCCCGATGATGTTCGTGGGGCCGGTGTCGCCGATCACGCCGTACCGCACGCGGTCGCGGTACACGACCGCCACGACGCTGCCGCCGGTGAGCCCCGACTTCCGGTAGTCCCACACCTTGCTCGGGCCCGGTACGACCACATGGGGCAGCGCGGCCGAGTCGAGGGGTTCGCCGCGGGAGCTCTGGAACGCCGTTTCCGGCAGGAAGTACGGATCGGTCTTCCGGTTGCAGGCCTTGGTCCTGCGGCCGTCGCAGTCGATGTCCATGTCCGCCTTCCAGAAGACGGCGTCCTCGGTGCCGCAGACCGGAACCGTGGCCTTCGCGCTGCCGCTGTCGGTGCGGTACCTGCCCCGGGAGACACGGGAACAGGCACGGACCTCGGCGAGCAGTTCGGCGGCGGTCACCCCGGCGGCCTCCGGCTCCTGGCCGGAGGCGCCACCGGTCCCGTTCCCGTTTCCGGTCCCGGAGCGAGACGCGGGGCCGGAGCCGGGGCCGTCGGCGGACGCGGGCAGCGCCGCCGCTCCGAGCAGAGCGGCGGCGCAGGCGGCGGATGTCAGAGGGAGCATGCGGGTGCGCATGGTGCGGAAGGACCCTTCCCGTGGACGAGGGGACCCGTGCGGGTCCTCCTGGCGACGCGTCCGGGGGCGCACCCCTCCCGCCTCAGTGCCGGCCGCCCGGATGCACCACCATGGCCGAGCCGCCGCCCCTGCGCACCTTTTCCGCCGCCGCCAGCCAGCGGCCGTCGGGCAGCCGCTGCACCCCGGTGGCGGCTCCGATCTCCGGGTTCTGCTTGAAGGCGTGGCCGAGCTTCTCCAGCTCCGCGCGGACCGGGCTGTTCCACAGCTCCGGCTCGATCTCGGTGGTCGGCGCGTTGCGCTGGCTGGCGCGCGGCGCGGCGATCGCGTCGACCAGCGGGAGCCCCCGGTCCAGGTGCCCGGTGAGCGACTGGAGCACGGTCGTGATGATCGTGGCCCCGCCCGGCGAGCCGAGCGCCAGCACCGGCTTGCCGTGCTTCAGCACGATGGTCGGGGAGATCGACGAGCGCGGCCGCTTGCCCGGTCCCGGCAGGTTCGGGTCGTGGACCGCCGGGTTGGCGGGGGCGAAGGAGAAGTCGGTCAGCTCGTTGTTGAGCAGGAAGCCGCGCCCGGGCACGGTGATGGCGCTGCCGCCGGTGGACTCGATGGTCAGGGTGTAGGCGACGACGTTGCCCCACTTGTCGGCCGCCGTCAGGTGCGTGGTGTTCTCGCCCTCGAACGTCGTCGGCGCGGCCGTGCCGCCGCGGCCGCACCGCTCGGGGTTGCGCGGGTCGCCCGGCGCCAGCGGACTGGTCAGCGCCCGGTCGTCCCGGATCAGGCACTCCCGCGCGTCCGCGAACCGCTGGCTCAGCAGCTCCTTGGTCGGCACGTCCTCGAACGCGGGGTCGCCGACCCAGCGGCCCCGGTCGGCGAACGCGATCCGGCTCGCCTCGATGAGCCGGTGGAGGTACTGGGTCCGGTCGGCCCGGGAGAGGTCGGTGGACTCCAGGATGTTCAGGGCCTCGCCGACGCTGGTGCCGCCGGAGGAGGAGGGGGCCATGCCGTAGACGTCCAGGCCCCGGTAGTTCACCTTGGTCGGGTCCTTGCGCAGGGTCCGGTAGGAGGCCAGGTCCTTGCGGGTCAGATCGCCGGGGCGGACGACCCGGGTGGCGTCCGGGTCGACGGGCGGCCTGCGGACGGTACGCACGATGTCGTCGGCCAACTCGCCCCGGTACAGCTCGTCGACGCCCTCCCGGCCGAGCTTCTCGTACGTACGCGCCAGGTCGGGGTTCTTGAACACCGAGCCGACGACGGGGAGTTCTCCGCCGGGCAGGAAGAGCTCGGCGGAGGCGGGGAAGTCGGCGAACCGGGCCTGGTTGGAGGCGGTCTGCGAGCGGAAGGTGCCGTCCACGACGAAGCCGTCGCGGGCCAGGCGTTCGGCCGGTTTCAGCAGCGTGCGCAGGGACTTGGAGCCCCAGGCGTCCAGCGCCCGCTCCCAGGTGGCCGGGGTGCCGGGCGTGCCGACGCCGAGGCCGCTGGTCACGCCCTCGTCGAACGGGATCGGCTTGCCGTTCTCCAGGAACAGGGAGGCGTCCGCGCTGCGCGGCGCGGTCTCACGGCCGTCGATCGTCCGCACCTGACGCTTCTTCGCGTCGTAGTGGACGAAGTAGCCACCGCCGCCGATGCCCGCCGAATAGGGCTCGGTCACACCGAGCGCGGCGGCGGTCGCCACGGCCGCGTCGACCGCGTTGCCGCCCTTGCGCAGCACCTCGATCCCGGCGGCCGACGCGTCCGGGTCGACACTGGCCACCGCTCCCCCATGGCCCACCGCCACCGGGGACTTGGGCGGCGCGGGGCGCGGCGTGGCGGTCGTCGTCGAGGTCGCCGGGGCGGCGGCTCCCACCGAGGCGACCACGGCGAGCACGGCCAACAGCGACGTGTTCCGACCGACGGAACGGCGCATACGTACCTCCAGTCAACGGATCTCCGCCGCAGGGTAGCCCCGGGGAGCCCGGATCGTCAGGACCGCCTCGAACGGATACCCGAATGACCGATACCATGCGCGCCCATGACGGACGACGTGCGCAACATCGTGCTGGGCGTGATAGCCGCCGGGATCAGTGCCTCGCTGGGCTGGCTCGCCCGAACGTATCTCTGGCGGCGGGGGCTCCGCCGCAAACAGGCCTTCTTCGGGCTGCCGTCGAACTCCGCATGCCTGCTGGTCGTCAACCGGTACGCGGGCGCCGAGGGATCGGTGCACCGGCACGACGCCTTCGCCCTGCTCGAACTCTCCGCGCTCATCAAGGGGTGCGGGGCGAACGCGCAGATCGTCACGCACGACACGGCCCAGCAGGGGTTCGGGGAGCGTACGGAGTTCTGCGTCGGCGGCCCGACGTCCAACCAGCGGATGGCGGCGCATCTGCGGACCCTGCTGCCCGGGGTGCGGATCAATGTCGAACAGGATCCGGGCCCGGACCGGGTGGCGTTCCAGGTCGGCTCGGAGCGCTACCGGATGGAGCCGGGGACCGCTGAGTACGTGCTGCTCGCACGGCTGACGGGCGGTCAGGAGTCCCGCCCGGTCTTTCTGTTCTGCGGGCAGCGGGCCATCACCAATCAGGCGGCCACCCGCTATGCCGCCCGCAACTACGAGAAGCTGCGCCGCAAGCACGGCAACAAGTCGTTCTGCCTGCTGCTGAAGGTCGTCAACTCCCAGGCGTACGGCCCCGATGTGGTCGAGCTGGTCGGTGACGTCACGCGCGAGGCCCAGACACCGGTGCCCAGCGCGCCCGCATCGCACCGCGCGGGCAGCTGACCGGCCTCAGGTGGGTCCGGCGGATCTCGACCGGGTCCGCCGGACCCACCCCGGCCCTCAGCGGCGCAGCCGGGCCCATCCTGCCGCCACCATCCCGGTGATCTCCGCCAGGCCCAACGGCCGGGCCGCCAGCACCACGCCGAGCAGCAGCGCAAGGGTCCCGGCGCCGGCGGCCGTCAGGTCCCCGGCGCCCTCCGTGGCGCGCGCCGCGCCGTACGCCAGGGCTCCGGCGGGCAGGCAGGCGGCGATCAGGCGGGCGTGTGCGCCGAGGGTGGGCGAGCGCAGCAGGGAACCGGCTCCGGGCCCCGAGAGCCGGCGGGACAGGACGTACCCGGTGACGGCGAACCCGGCGCAGAAGGCCACCGTGCTCGCCCCGGCCATCCCGGTGACCGCCCAGCGCGCCGGCAGCAGCAGGTAGGCGGCGGCCGAGAGGCCCGCCTGGACGGCGGCGATCACCAGGTTGAGGAGGAACGGGGTGCGGGTGTCGCTCATCGCGTAGAAGCCGCGCGAGAGGACGTACTGCCCGGAGAAGGCGATCAGCCCGGGGGCGAAGGCCATCATGATTCCGGCCATCACCGTGATGTCGGCGGGGGTGGTGCGTCCGTACCCGAAGACGGAGCCGATCACCCACGGTGCGAGCACCAGCAGGGCGGTGGCGGCGGGCACCACGACGGCGGCGCTGGTGCGCAGCGCGTACGCGACGTCGCGCCGCACCCCGGCGAGGTCACCGTCGGCCGCGGCCCGGCTCATCCGGGGCATCAGGGCGGTGACCAGCGAGACCGTGATGATGCCTTGCGGGACGACCCAGAGCTGGTAGGCGTAGCTGTACGCGGTGTAGCCCGCGCCGCCCGCGACGCCCTGCTCGACGGCGTGCTGCCCGGTGGCGGTGGAGAGCCGGGTGACGACCCAGTAGGCGAGTTGGTTGGTGAGGACCAGCAGCACCAGCCAGCCGGCCGCGCGCACGGGCCGGGTCAGTCCGCTGCCGCGCCAGTCGAAGCGGGGCCGCCAGCGGAACTTCGCGGCGCGCAGCGCGGGGATCAGGGCGAGCGTCTGCACGGCTATCCCGGCGGTGGTGCCCCAGCCCAGCAGGTGGGCGTGCGTGTCGGTGAGGATGCCGTCGGAGTTCGCGGCGACGGCGATGTAGAGGCCGAACACCCCGATGATCACGATGTTGTTGAGAACCGGGGTCCACATCATCGCGCCGAACCGGCCGCGGGCGTTCAGAACTTGGCCGAGCAGAGTGAAGAGCCCGTAGAAGAGGATCTGCGGCAGGCAGTAACGGGCCAGTGCGACGGTCAGCTCGGCCTGGCGTCCGTCGTAGTCGGTGTAGAGGCCGACGATCAGGGGCGCGGCCAGGACGGCGAGCGTGGTGAGGGCGAGGAGGCCGACGGTGCACAGGGTGAGCAGCCGGTCGGTGTAGGCGGCTCCCCCGTCGGCGTGTTCCTTGGCCGCCCGGACCAGTTCGGGGACGAAGACCGCGTTGAGCGCGCCGCCGATGAGGAGGATGTAGAGGATGTTGGGGACGGTGTTGGCGACCGTGTAACCGTCGGCGGTCAGCCCGGTGCCGAGCGCGGCGACGACGACCGCCGAGCGGACGAAGCCGGTGGCGCGCGAGACGACGGAGCCGGCCGCCATCACGGCACCGCTGCGCAGCACCGAGGCGGACCGGGGCGGGGGGTCGGTGGTGCCCGTGGTTCCGTCGACGGTCGCGCTCACTGGTGGTCTCCCGGGGGACGAGTTCTGGCCGACGGTGGAGCGTACTCCGAGCCGTGGAGTGACGTTTTTCCGGGGCGCGGAAGGAACCCGACATGAGGGAAATGCCTCTCCCCTGCTGAGCACCCCAGCCCTGGAGGTTTTTCCGTGAGTTCCGCACGCCCGCGCATCCGTCGTTCCGCCCCGGCCGGCCGGAGGGCCCGGCTCGCCGTCACCGGGCCCGCGGCGCTGCTCGCCGCCGCGCTCACCGCGTGCTCGGGCGGCTCGTCGGGCTCCGCCGAGGCCGGCGGGGACGGCAAGGCGGCCGACACCAGCGTCTCGGTGAATCTCACGGGCAGGGCGGCGGCCCCGGGCGGACCGGTGAAGGTGACGCTGGCCCGGGGGAAGCTGAAGGCGGTGTCGGTGAAGGCGGGCGAGGGCGCGCTGGCGGGGCGGATATCCGCCGACGGCCGGACCTGGACATCCGACCGGGTCGCCGCGCCGGGCACCGCGTACACGGTCGAGGCGACGGACGCGGACGGCGGCAGCGACAGCGCGGCGTTCACCACCGCCGAGGCGGAGAAGGTCAACAAGCTGTCCCTGGCGCCGGGGAAGAACACGACCGTGGGCATCGCGCAGCCGCTGTCGGTCGTCTTCGACCACCCGGTGAAGGACAAGGCGGCCGTGGAGAAGGCCCTGAAGGTCTCGACGTCCAACGACACCGAGGGCTCCTGGGGCTGGCTGCAGGACTACTCGGGCAAGGACCGCGTCGACTGGCGGCCCGAGGAGTACTGGAAGCCCGGTACGAAGGTGACGCTGGACGCGCGGCTCAACGGCGTCGACACGGGGGCGGACGGCGGCTGGTTCGTCCGCGACTACACGACGACGTTCACCGTCGGCGCGGCCCAGATCGTCAAGGTCGACCTCGACGGGCATCGCCTGGCCCTGCACCGGAACGGCGAGCAGGTCCTGGACGTCCCGATGTCGGCGGGCACCCCGGGCGGTGAGAAGGCCTCCTGGCGGGGCACGGCGGTCGTGATGTCGAAGGAGGGCACCATCAACATGCGCTCCGAGACGGTGGGCCTCGGCGACGCCTACGACAAGATGGTCGACTACTCGATGCGGCTGACCTGGTCGGGGATGTACGCGCACGCGGCGCCGTGGAACGCGGGCGTTTTCGGCCAGGCCAACCGGAGTTCGGGCTGCGTCGGGATGAGCGACGCCGATGCCGCGTCGCTGTACGGGCAGGTACGGGTGGGCGATCCGTTCGAGATGACCGGCGCGGAGGCCAAGGGCACGGTCGCCGAGGGCAACGGCTACGGCGCGTGGAACCTGTCGTGGGCCGACTGGCAGGCCAAGAGCGCCCTGAAGTGACCCGGTAGCGCCCGTTCCGTACCGGACGCACTACTGACGTCGCGTCCAACAATCGTTACCTTCGCGCAACACGCCGAGTAGTTACCAGGGGTAAACAACCGGGGTTACCGTCGGGTCACTTTGCACTGACACGCGTGAGGAGTGACCCGTGGTACGTCCGAAACCGGCACTGCGCACCACCGCTTCGATCACCACCGCCGTCGCCCTGCTCGCCGGGGGCGCGCTCGTCGCCGCGCCCGCGGCGACCGCCGCCCCCGCCCCCCTCGCCGCGCCCGCGGGCACGGCGGCCGGGGACCTGACGTTCCACGACATCCCCGGTTCTGGGGGCATCACCCTCAAGGGCAACGTCTTCACCCCGGCGGGAGCCGCGGCCGGGACGAAGCACCCCCTCATCGTCTTCCCGACGAGCTGGGCGGTGCCGCAGATCGAGTATCTCGCCCAAGCCCAGAAGCTCGCCGACTCCGGCTATGTCGTGGTGAGTTACACCTCGCGCGGCTTCTGGCGCTCCGGCGGGAAGATCGAGGTGGCGGGCCCGCCGGACATCGCGGACGCCTCCGCCGTCATCGACTGGGCGCTGGAGCACACCTCCGCCGACCCGGACCTCATCGGCATGGGCGGCGTCTCCTACGGAGCGGGCATCAGCCTGCTGGCGGCCGGCCACGACCCGCGCATCAAGGCGGTGGCCGCGCTCAGCGGCTGGGCCGATCTGATCGACTCGATCTACAGCGGCCGCACCCAGCACCTCCAGGCCGCCGCCCTGCTCGGCGGCGCGGGCCTCGTCACCGGCCGCCCCAGCGACGAACTGACGCAGACGCTTCGGGACTTCCTCGGCTCCAAGCTGGACAAGGAGCCGCAGATGATCGCCTGGGGGAAGAAGCGCTCCCCCGCGACGTACCTGGACCGGATCAACGCCAACGGCGCGGCGATCATGATGGGCAACGCCTGGGGCGACACCATCTTCCCGCCCAACCAGTACGCCTCGTTCTACGACAAGCTCACCGGCCCCAAGCGCCTGGAGTTCCGCCCCGGCGACCACGCCACCGCCGAGGCCACCGGACTGCTCGGGCTGCCCAACGACACCTGGACGAGCACCCGCCGCTGGTTCGACCGCTATCTCAAGGGCGAGCGCAACGGCATCGACACCGAGCAGCCCGTCCAGCTCAAGTCCCGCACCGACAAGGGGTACGAGGGCTACCCGGACTGGAAGTCGGTCGGCGCGCTGAAGAACCGGATCCCGCTGGACGGCACCAGGAAGGTGTGGGCCAACGTCGACTCCGGTGCGAACGGGGGCATCGCGATCCTGTCCAACGCGCTGGACCAGTTCCTGAAGCTCCCGCCCATGGTCTCCGTGCCGCTGCTGCCGCGTACGTTCGCGAGCGTGTGGCAGTCGGAGCGGTACCCCACCGAGCAGCGGATCAGGGGCACGTCCACGCTGCACACGACGGTCACCAGCACGAAGCCGAGCGGCACCCTCGTCGCCTATCTCTACGACGTGGGACCGCTCGGCGTCGGCAAGCTGGTCAGCAATGCTCCGTACACGTTCCACGGGCAGACGCCGGGCCGGCCGTTCCCCGTCGACCTGGAGCTGTACTCCACGGCCTACGACGTCCCGGCCGGTCACCGGCTCGCCCTGGTGATCGACACCGTCGATCCGCTGTACATCGAGCACAACCCGACCGGCGCGCAGCTGACCTTCTCCTCGCCCGGCACGGACCCGAGTCATCTCTCGGTCCCGCTGCGCGAGAAGTGATCACCGACTGCTGCCGGGCGGGCACTGCCCGGCTACTGCCCTCCCGGCAGCAGCGTCCCCGGTTCGGCCGGGGCCACCCCCACCGCCCTCGTCTTCGGATTGCGCCGCTGACGACGGGCCACCCACGTGGCGAACCACGAGAGCAGCATGCACATCCCGATGTAGATCGGAGAGATCACCATCACGACGGGGATGAAGGGAAGATCGTAGTCGAGATTCGACGCGATCAGCTTTCCGGCGTGGAGGAATTCCTCGTAGGTGATCAGATAGCCCAGTGAGGTGTCCTTGAGCGCGACCACCAGCTGACTGATGATGGTCGGCAGCATCGCGCGTACGGCCTGGGGGGCCAGGACGAACGTGGTGACCTGCGTCTTGCGCATCCCGAGCGCGTACGCGGCCTCGCGCTGGCCACGGTCCACGGAGTTGATCCCGGTGCGGAACACCTCCGCGAGAACGGAACCGTTGTAGAGGGTCAGCCCGGCGACGAGGGCGGGCAGCGGCTGGACCTTCAGCGCCACGAAGATGAAGAAGATCATCACCAGCACGGGCATGGCACGGAAGAACTCGACCAGCACGGTGGAGATCCAGCGCAGCACCCGGTGTTCGGACAGCCGGCCGACCGCGAGGACCGCGCCGAGCGCGAGCGAGAGGACCGCGGCGTACGCGAACGCCTTGAGGGTGTTGCCGAGCCCGCGCAGCAGCAGTTCCTGGATGCCCTTGTACTCGAAGGGCGTCCACTTCTGCGCGGTGAACTGGTCGGTGTCGAAGAGCAGGTAGACGATCCAGCCGAACAGCGCCACGATCAGGACGGTCGAGGCGATCCCGTACATCAGGTGCCGTTTGCGGGTCACCGGTCCCGGGATGTCGTAGAGCGCGGTGGCCTCGGGCAACGACGCTCGGGACGTCCTACGGGTGAGGGTCTTGGTCATCGTGCGACTCCCCAGCGCTTCTCCATCACGTTGAACACCGCACTGATGGTCAGGGTGATGATCAGGTAGCCGACGGCGATCCAGATGAAGGACCAGATGATGCTGTAGCCCAGTTCGTTGAGGGTCTTGTAGGTGCCGAGGAGTTCGGTGACGCTGAACGCCCCGGCGATCGCGGAGTTCTTCGCCAGCGCGATCAGCGTGGAGCCGACCGGCGGGATCACCGACCGGAACGCCTGCGGCAGCACCACGGTGCTCAGGGTCTGGCCGAAGTTCATGCCGAGACTGCGCGCCGCCTCGCCCTGGCCCCTGGGCACGGTGTTGATGCCGGAGCGCAGCACCTCGCAGATGAACGCCGAGGTGTAGCAGCCGAGCGCGATGACCGCGAAGACCTGGAACGGCAGGACGAGCCCGAAGCGGGGCAGGCCGAGCAGGACCGCGAAGAACAGCAGGGTCAGCGGGGTGTTGCGGAGCACGGTGACCCAGACCGTGCCCAGCACCCGGAAGGAGCCGACGGGCGCGACCCGGAAGGACGCCATCAGGAAGCCGAGGACGAGCGCCAGCGCCGAGGCGTAGACGGTCAGTTCGACGGTGCCGAGGAAGCCCTTGCCGTAGAGGGAGAAGTTCTCTGTCAGTACATCCATGGGTGGGGCCGTCCCCTCAGGTCGCCGGGTAGCGGTCGATGGGCGGCGGGGTCGGCGCGGGCGCTCCGGAGAGGCCGAGCGTCGCGTCGTACGCCTTCTTCCAGTTGCCGTCCTTCTCGTTGGCCTCCAGCGCGTCGTTGAGGGCGTTACGCAGGGCGTTGTCGCTGCGCGGTACGCCGATGCCGTACGGCTCCTCGGAGAACGGCTTGCCGACCACCTTCATCTCGTCGGGCGCCTTGGCCGCGAAGCCCAGCAGGATCGCGTCGTCGGTGGTGACGGCGTCGACCTGGAAGGTGAGCAGGTTGTCGACGCAGATGGAGTACGTGTCGTAGGCGACGAGGGTCGCCTTGGGGTAGTCGGCGGCGATGCGCTGGTAGGGCGTCGAGCCGGCCGCGGAGCAGACGGTCTTGCCCGCCAGGTCCTGGGGCCCGTTGATGTCGTTCTCGTCGGTGCGCACCAGCAGCCCCTGGCCGGCCAGGTAGTACGGGCCGGCGAAGCCGACGAGCTTCTTGCGCATGTCGTTGATGGTGTAGGTGCCGACGTAGTAGTCGATCTGGCCGTTCTGCAGGGCCGTCTCGCGGTTGGCCGAGGCGATCGTGCGGAAGCGGATCGTCTGCGGTTCGAAGCCGAGCGAGGCCGCCATCATGCGGGCGATCTCGATGTCGAAGCCGGAGTAGATCCCGCTCGCCGGGTCCTTCTCCCCCAGGTAGGGCTGGTCCTCCTTGGCGCCGACGATCAGATAGCCGCGCCGCTTCGCCTTGGTCCAGGTGCGGGAGTCGGGCAGTTCGAAGCCGGTGTCGACCTGGTACACCGGCAGGGCCTCGGCCTTCGGCCCCTTGACGGGCGGGCTGCCGTCCTTGCCGCAGCCCGCGGCGAGAGCGGCGAGCAGGAGGCCGGCCACGAGGGCGGCGGCTCTGCCCGTACGCGTGTTCCTCGTACGCAACATGGAAGCCTCCCCCCTCAGTGCTTGAGGATCTTGGACAGGAAGTCCTTGGCGCGGTCGCTCGAAGGGTTCGTGAAGAAGTCCTCCGGGGTGCGGTCCTCGACGACGCAGCCGTCGGACATGAACACGACGCGGTTGGCCGCGGAGCGGGCGAAGCCCATCTCATGGGTGACCACGACCATGGTCATGCCGTCCCGGGCGAGCTGCTGCATGACCTCCAGGACCTCGTTGATCATCTCCGGGTCGAGCGCCGAGGTGGGCTCGTCGAAGAGGAGCGCCTTGGGGTCCATGGCCAGGGCGCGGGCGATGGCCACGCGCTGCTGCTGGCCGCCGGAGAGCTGCGCGGGGAACTTGTCGGCGTGGGCGGCCAGGCCGACCCGCTCCAGCAGTTCGCGGGAGCGCTCGTCGGCCGCGTCCTTCTTGCGCTTGCGGACCTTGAGCTGCGCCAGCGAGACGTTGTCCAGCACGGTCTTGTGGGCGAAGAGGTTGAACGACTGGAAGACCATGCCGACTTCGGCGCGGAGCTGGGCCAGGCCCTTGCCCTCGGCGGGAAGGGGTCTGCCGTCGATCGTGATGATGCCGGACTCGATCGTCTCCAGCCGGTTGATCGCCCGGCACAGGGTGGATTTCCCCGAGCCGGAGGGGCCGATGACCACCACCACCTCCCCGCGGCCGACGGTGAGATTGATGTCCTGAAGTACGTGCAACTCCCCGAAGTGTTTGTTGACGTCCCTCAGTTCGATCAACGGATCGACGGCCATGCGCTGCCCTACCCACTTGTCGCTGTGTCGAGGTCAGCGCAAACTATCCATCGCGAAAAGGGACTTCGCACCCGACACGCGTAAATGGCGCAAAAGGCTTTTTTCTAGATTAGGTGAGAAGAGCGGGCCGCTCGCCGGTTCCGGCTCAGTTCTCGGCGGACTCGGCGTACACCTGGGAGAGCTCCGGGCTGCCCGCCATCGCCCAGTCGAGTCCGGCCGCGACGACGTCGATCTCCCGCCCGGAGACCAGCCGCACCACGGGCTGGCCGCTCGGCCAGACGTCCCACGCGGCGCCCGGCACGGTCCGCACGATCACGGTGCCGAGATAGAGGCCTGCGTCGTTGCCCAGCCAGGGCAGTTCCTCGGGATCGTCGCGCCAGCGGGGCGGCAGCTGGTCGAGCGCGGTCAACGAGGCGGGGCTGTCGTCCAGTTCGAGTCCGTGCTGCCCCGCCCGGACGCGCAGCAGTTCGCACTCGGCGAGCAGCTCGGCCACGCCGTCGGGGTCTGCCTCGACGGCGGCGGCGAGCGCGCCCGCGTGCGTACCACCCTGACGCTTACGCCAGTTGTCCAAGAAAGGGATGTTCATACCACTAGGGTCCCATCCCGGCCAGGTTCCGCACCACAGGGCGCGCGGCGTTCACCGATCCCCCACCCTGCCCCGGACGGGGATCCGAGCGCATATCTAAGGTGCGTACATGAGTGCACAGGCATACGTCGCGGAACTGTTCTCGCTGGAAGGCCGGGTGGCGGTGGTCACCGGAGGCAGTTCCGGCATCGGCCGGGCGATCGCCGGCGCCCTGGCCCGGGCCGGCGGACGCGTCGTCGTGGTGGCCCGCCGGGAGGCGGAGCTGAAGGCGACCGTCAACGAGCTGACCGCCGAGGGCTGCCGGGCCGCCTGGGTGAGCGCGGACCTGAGCACGCCGGAGGGGGTGCGCGCCGGAGCGGAGGGCGCCGTGGAGGCGTTCGGGGAGCCGGACATCCTGGTGAACTGCGCCGGCATCAATCTGCGCCCGCCGATGACCGAGCTCGGCGAGGACGTCTGGGACACCACGATGGCGGTGAACCTGAAGGCGCCGTTCCTGCTGGGGCAGCGCTTCGGGCCCGGCATGGCCGAGCGCGGCTACGGCCGGATCATCCACGTCACCTCGCAGCAGGCGCACCGGGCCTTCGTGAGCAGCGGCGCCTACGGGGTGTCCAAGGGCGGCCTGGAGTCGCTGACCCGCTCCCAGGCCGAGGCGTGGTCGCCGTACGGCGTCACGGTGAACAGCCTGGTGCCGGGGTTCGTGCTGACCCCGCTGAACGCGCGCCTCCAGTCGGACCCGGAGAAGGTGGCGTCGCTGGCCGCGCGCACGCTGGTCGGCCGCAACGGTCTCGCGGAGGACTTCGCGGGGGCCGCGGTGTTCCTGGCGGGGCGCTCCTCGGCGTACGTCACCGGGCAGTCGGTGTTCGTGGACGGCGGCTTCTCGGTGCACTGACGGCCGGTGTCGGTGGCGGCGGGCCCGGTGCGCCGGGCTCGCCGCCCATCGCGGGGAAACCTCGGGCTCCTACCGCCGCAGGGCCTGGGCCGCCTCGCTCACCGTCCGCTCCACCGCGGCGGACACGGCTTCCTTGTCCAGGCCGAGGCCGGTCAGCACGCCGGAGCCGTCCTCGAACTCCAGCAGGGCCAGCAGGATGTGCTCGGTGCCGACGTAGTTGTGGCCGAGCCGCAGGGCCTCGCGGAAGGTCAGCTCCAGGACCTTCTTGGAGTCCATGTCGTACGGGATCATCTCGGGCACCGCGTCCACGGCGGCGGGCAGCGCCGCGGTCGCCGCCGCCCGCAGCACGTCCGGCGTCACGCCCTGCCCGGTGAGGACGCGGGCGGCGATGGCCTCGGGCTCGGCGAGCAGGCCGAGGACCAGGTGGGCGGGGACGATCTCGGCGTGCCTGGAGGACTGGGCCTCGTTGTGGGAGGCGACCACCACGTTGCGGGCGCGGGTGGTGAAGCGGTTGAAGCCCTCGTTCGGGTCCAGGTCCGAGGAGCCCTCGCCCTTCTTGGGCACGAAGCGCTTCTGGGCGGCCTGGCGGGTGACGCCCATGCTCCGGCCGATGTCGGTCCAGGATGCTCCGGAACGCCGCGCCTGGTCCACGAAGTGGCCGATGAGATGGTCGGCCACGTCGCCGAGGTGGTCGGCGGCGAGCACCGCGCCGGAGAGCTGCTCCAGCGCGTCGTCGTTGGTCTTCTTGATGGCCTCGATCAGATCGTCGAGGCGTACGGAAGGGGTGACGGGAAGAGGCTGCGTCATGTGACAACCGTAGGTTGACACCCGAGTGGTGTCAACCTTGGGTTGTCACGTGGTTCGCGACCTCCCGCCCGCCTCCGCCCGGCCCGGCTCAGAGGTCGAGGTCGACGACCACCGGGGCGTGGTCGGACGCGCCCTTGCCCTTGCGCTCCTCGCGGTCGACGTAACTGTCCTTGACGGCGGCGGTGAAGGGGGCGTTGCCGAAGGTCAGGTCGATCCGCATGCCCTTGTTCTTGGGGAACCGCAGCTCGCGGTAGTCCCAGAAGGTGTAGGCGCGGTCGTACTTGAGGGGGCGGGGCAGCACCTCGCCCAGGCCCTCGGCCTCCAGAGCCGCGAGGGCGGCGCGCTCGGCGGGCGTCACGTGTGTGGCGCCCTCGAACAGCGCCGGGTCCCAGACGTCCTCGTCGGTCGGGGCCACGTTGAAGTCGCCCAGGACCGCGAACGGCCGGGTCCCCGCGGCGTCCCCCGCGACGGCCTTGCGCAGCGCCTCCAGCCAGCGCAGCTTGTAGGCGTAGTGCTCGTGCTCGACCTCGCGGCCGTTGGGCACGTACACCGACCAGAGGCGCAGCGGGCCGCAGGTCGCCGAGATCGCGCGGGGCTCCTGCACCCCGTCGTAGTCCGGGCCGCCGGGCAGTCCGGTGACGACGTCGTCGAGGCCGACACGGGAGAGCAGCGCGACCCCGTTCCACCGGCCGGTGGCGTTGACGGCGGATTCGTACCCCGCCTCGCGCAGGGCTTCGGCGGGGAACTGCTCCGCCGTGCACTTGGTCTCCTGGATGCACAGCACATCGGTGCCGCTGCTCTCCAGCCAGGCCAGGAGCCTCGGCAGCCGGGCGGTGATCGAATTGACGTTATAGGTGGCGATGCGCATGGCAGCCAACCTAGCGGCTCCCACTGACAGCGGCCGCCGGGCTCACAGCTCGGTGGTACCGCCCGGGGCCAGCCGGCCGTGGTCCGCGCCGCCCAGGGCGCCGATCTGGCTGTCGTAGACCGGGCGGGCCAGATCGGTCAGCAGGGCGTCGTGGACGTCGATGGCGCGCCGCGGCTTCACCTCGCGTACGTAGTCGATGACCTCGGAGATCTTGCTCCAGGGGGCCATGACGGGCAGCAGCAGCGTGTCCACGGGGCGCTCGGGAACGGTGAGCGCGTCGCCGGGGTGGAAGACCGAACCGTCGACGAGGAACCCGACGTTGGTGATCCTCGGGATGTCCGGGTGGATCACCGCGTGCAGCTCGCCGTGCACGGTGACGTCGAATCCGGCGGCGGAGAACGCGTCCCCGTGGCCCACGGTGTGCACCCGGCCCGGAAAGGCGGCCGAGAGCTGCTCGGCGACGCTGCGCAGCGTCCAGACCTCGGCCGCCGGGTTGGCCTCCAGGCCCGCCCGCAGCCGCGCCTCGTTGAAGTGGTCCGGGTGCTCGTGCGTCACCAGCATGACGTCCGCGCCGAGCGCCGCGTCGTCCTCGGAGAAGCCTCCGGGGTCGATGACCAGGACGCGCCCCTCCTTCTCGATCCGGACGCAGGAGTGGGTCTTCTTGGTGAGGGTGAGTGCCCCGGGCGATGCGTTCATGGCCCCATCCTGCTACGCGGGCGGCGTGGTTTCCTCCTGGATCACCTTCTGCGCGACGGCGAAGGCGGCTCCGGCGGCCGGGATGCCGCAGTAGACGGCGCTCTGGAGCAGAACTTCCTTGATCTCGGCAGGCGTCAGGCCGTTGCGCAGGGCGGCCCGGGTGTGCGCGGCCAGGCCCTCCAGGTGGCCGGAGGTGACGAGCGCCGTGAGCGTGATGACGCTGCGGGTGCGGCGGTCGAGTCCGTCGCGGCTCCAGACCTCGCCCCAGGCGTACCGGGTGACCAGCTCCTGGAAGTCCTCGGTGAAGGCGTCGGCCGCGGTGTTCACCGCGTCGACGTGGGCGTCTCCCAGCACCTCGCGGCGGACCTTCGTGCCCTGCTCGTACCGGCCGTCCGGCGTCGGCGCGACGGCGTCGGGCGCGCCGGCGGCCGGGGCGATCTCGGCCACCGGGGCGAACGGCACGCTGGGGGCGGCGGGCCCGGTGACGTGGGGCAGCACGGGGATCGCGGCCGAGGTCTCCTGCTGCCAGGCGGTGGAGAAGTGCATCAGCAGCAGGTCGCTGACGGCGGCGGGCTGCTCGACGGGCGCGAGGTGGGAGGCCCCGGGGACGAGCGCCAGGCGGGCGTCCGTTATCCCGGCGACCAGGGTGCGGGCCTCGGCGGGACCGGTGACCTGGTCCTCCGCCCCGACCAGCACCAGGGTGGGGACGCCGATCCGGCCCAGGGCGCCGCGGATGTCGAACGCCGCGAGCGCCTCGCAGGCGGCGATGTAGCACCCGGGGTCGGTGGTGCGGACCATCTGCACGGCCCATTCCACGATGGCGGGCTGCGCGGCGGCGAAGCCGGGGGTGAACCAGCGCTCCGGCGCGGTGCGGGCCATCGGCTCCAGGCCGTTGGTGCGGACGATCACGCCGCGCTGACGGAACTCGTCGGCCGTGCCGAACCGGGGCGAGGAGGCGACGAGCGCCAGCGAGGCGACCCGGTGCGGGTGGCGCAGGGCCAGGTCCGCGCCGACCGCGCCGCCGATCGAGCAGCCCGCGTAGCCGAAGCGCTGGACGCCGAGCCCGTCCAGGGTCGCGAGCAGCCGGTCGCCCAGCTCGGCGACGGAGGCGGCGGCGTGGGCGGGCGCGCCGCCGTGGCCGGGCAGGTCGTAGCGGAAGACCCGCCAGTGCTGGGACAGCTCGGGTATCTGGCGGTCCCACATGTGCCACGTCGTCCCGAGCGAGGGACCGATGACCAGGACCGGGGCGTCGTCGGGCCCGTCGAAGCGGTACTGGAGGGTCCGCGGGGCGTCGATCCCTCCCTGCGGTGCCGGTGGGGCCGCGGCAGGGGCCCCTTGCGGACCGGGAACGGCCTGCGGGGCGGGAGCGTCCTGCGGTACGGAGGTGGCCTGCAGTACAGAGGTGGCCTGCGGGGCGAACGGGCCCTGCGGTGCCGGTGGGGCGAGCGGGATCCGGTCCGGCTGCGCGGTCACCGGAGCCTGCGGGAACCCGGGGGCCCCGCTGCCACCGGGCGCCGGGTAGGACTCCGGGGCGGCCGACAGGGGCACGGCGTCCGGTGCCCGGTGCGGGGCCGGAACCGCCTGATGAGGCGCTCCGGGGTGCGGGGCGGGCCCACCGGGGTGGGGGGCCGGCACGGGCTGCGGGGTCGTCTCGCTCACTTCGCTCACTCGCTCCAGGTTACTGAGCGCCCCTCCGGTCCCCGGTCAGGGGGTCGCCGCCGATACGACATAGACGACGGGGCTGGCCGGATCGGTCATATTGACCGTGATGTTCTGGGTGGGGCGCGGCTTCTTGTTGCTGTGCGTGGTGCCGGCCCAGTGCTCGCCCGGGCCGAAGGACCAGCCGGTGATCTTGACGTCCCGCGGGCTGATGGTGATCCGGTCCGGCTCCAGCGCCGCACGTCCGGTGCCCACCCCGGTGAGGAAGCGGTCGAGACCGGCGGAGGTGGTGCGGAACTTCGCGTACATCCGGCTGGCTTTCCAGTTGTTCGTCTCGTAGTACTGGACGCCCTGTCCGTTGCCGGGGATCGGGATCTCGAAGATCCGGCGCTGCATCTTGGAGGGCCAGCCCTCGCGCAGCCCCTGGGCGGCCGCCTCGCTCTCCTTGTCCATGCCCGAGCGGCGGCTCTGGCCGGCCGAGATCAGCAGGTAGCCGGCCGGGATGCCGATCAGCAGCACGATGATCGTGGCGGTGATGAAGCGCCGCCGGAACACACGCCGGCGGCCCTCGGGCGGTCTGCCCTCGCCGTCGCCCGGCGACTCCGACTGGTGCGGCACCACGGGGTGCTCGGCTGCGATCATGATCAGGTGGTCCCTAAGGTGCTGCGGCGACGGCGTGCTGAGGAGGCGTACTGAAGGGTGGACGCCGGAAGGGGCGGCCGCGGTTCAGTCGGCGGTCCGGGTGGACCGCGTGTTGCGGATGGTGCTCGCCGCCTGGTCGTAGATCTGGGCGTACCGCTCGTACCGCTCGACGCGCCGCCGGTTGGCCCGGCGGAATCGGCGGGCGACCAGCCGGGCCAGGTCCGCGGCGCCGACCATACCCGCCTCGGGGCCGAGCTGCGCCTTCGCGATCCGGGCCTCGGGGCGGTAGCCGCGGCCGGTGAGGTGGCGCTTGAAGGCGTCCCGGGCGGGGTTGATCAGGAGGTCGTCGGCGGCGCTGACGCCGCCTCCGATGACGAAGCAGGAGGGGTCGAGTGCGGCGGCCAGGTTGGCGATGCCGATGCCGAGCCACTGACCGATGTCCTGGAGGAGCTCGATGCACATCGCATCGCCCTCGCGGGCCAGTTCGGTGATCAGCGGGCCGGTGATGTCGGGGATGTTGCCCTTGACCCGGTCCAGCAGGTAGTGCGCGACCGGGGAGTCGGCGGCGGCCAGTTCCCTGGCCTCGCGGACGAGGGCGTTGCCGGAGCTGTACTGCTCCCAGCAGCCCCGGTTGCCGCAGGGGCAGCGGTGGCCCGAGGGCACGACCTGCATGTGGCCGAACTCACCGGCCACCCCGTACTTGCCCCGCTTGACCTGGCCGTCCTCCAGGATCGCGCCGCCGATGCCCGTACCGAGGGTGATCATGACGAGGTGGTCCTCGCCGCGGCCCGCCCCGAAGCGCCATTCCGCCCAGGCGGCGGTGTTGGCGTCGTTGTCGACCATGACGGGGACGACGAGGCGGGAGGCGATGGCGTCACGCAGGGGCTCGTCACGCCAGGCGAGGTGGGGGGCGAAGAGGACCTTGGAGCGGTCGGCGTCCACCCAGCCCGCCGCGCCGATGCCCACCGCGTGGACGTCGTGCCGGTCGGAGAGGTCCAGGACCAGCTCGACGATGGTGTCCTCGACGACCTTGGGGCTCTTGGACTTGTCGGGCGTCTCGGTGCGCAGCTGTTCCAGGATGTTGCCGTCGGCGTCGACGACGCCCGCCATCACCTTGGTGCCGCCGATGTCGATCCCGACCGTGGGGACCCGGGGGGCGGACAGATGCGAGCGGCGTTCCCTGGTGCCGACGGTCTTGAGGACGGTGGCGCGGGCGGAGCCGCGGTGTGCGAAGTCGCGGTACGTGCTCATCGTCCCTGCGGGGTCTGGGGGGCCGGGCCGCTGTCGCGGTCGGCGGCGGACGACGCCCGCCGGGCTCGATTCTGCCACTGCCCGGCCCCGGGGGTCCGGTGGGCGGGGTCGGCCGCGCCGGGGCGGTCCCCGCTCAGGGAGCCTCGCCCTTCGTGCCGCGGCCGCCCGGGAGGGTGGGGGTGGGGGTGCGCTCCAGCTCGTGGCTGAGCTCCTCCAGCTCGCTGCCGCCCGCCATCTGCCGGGTCAGCTCGTCCAGCGTGACGTCGTCCTTGGTGTGGCTGCCGGACATCACGCCGCGCTTGAGGAGGACGAACCGGTCGCCGACCAGGTGGGCGTGGTGCGGGTTGTGCGTGATGAGGACCACGCCGAGCCCCGCGTCGCGGGCGGCGGCCACGTACTTGAGGACCACGCCGGACTGCTTGACGCCGAGCGCGGCGGTCGGCTCGTCCAGGACGAGGACCTTCGCGCCGAAGTAGACGGCGCGGGCGATGGCCACGCACTGGCGCTCGCCGCCGGACAGGGTGCCGATGGGCTGGTCGACGTCGCGCAGGTCGATGCCCATGCGGAGCAGTTCGGTACGGGTCGTCTCGCGCATCCGGCGGACGTCGAGGCGCTTGAAGGGGCCGACGCCGGTCGTGGGTTCGGACCCGAGGAAGAAGTTGCGCCAGACCGGCATGAGCGGGACGACGGCGAGGTCTTGGTAGACGGTGGCGATGCCCCGGTCCAGGGCGTCGCGCGGGTTGGCGAGGGCGGTCTCCTCGCCGTCGATCAGGAAGCGCCCGGCGTCGTGCCGGTGCAGCCCCGCGATGATCTTGATGAGGGTGGACTTGCCGGCGCCGTTGTCGCCGAGGACGCAGGTGATCTCGCCCGCGTGGACCTCCAGCGAGACGTGTTCCAGGGCTTTGATGTTCCCGTAGAACTTGGATACGTCGTCCAGTTCGACCAGCGGGCCCGCGGTCGCTCCCCCGGTCGTTTCCGCGGTCTCTTCAGGGGTGGCCGTCATGACGTCGCCTCCGCGCGCTTGCGCACCCACGCGTTGAGCAGGGTGGCCAGGAGCAGCATCGCTCCCAGGAAGAATTTGAACCAGTCCGGGTTCCACTCGGCGTACACGATGCCCTTGCTGGTCATGCCGAAGATGAAGGCGCCGACCGCCGAGCCGATCGCGGAGCCGTAGCCGCCGGTGATCAGGCAGCCGCCGATGACGGCCGCGATGATGTACGTCAGCTCGTTGCCGACGCCCTCGCCGGACTGGACGACGTCGTAGCTGAACAGCAGGTGCTGGCCGGAGATCCAGGCGGCGAAGGCGACGCCGAGGTAGAGCCCGATCTTGGTGCGGATGACCGGGACGCCGACCGCGCGGGCCGCGTCGGCCTCGCCGCCGACGGCGAAGATCCAGTTCCCGAAGCGGGTACGCAGGAGGATCCAGGTGGCGATCCCGACGAGCGCAGCCCACCACAGGATCGTCACCTTGAACTCGACGCTGCCGACGGTCAGCGTGGAGGCGAACAGGGCGTGGGCCGAGTCGAAGCCCTCCATGTCACCGATCGCCTTGGTGGAGACGGTGCCGCTGATGAGCTTGGTGAAGCCGAGGTTCAGGCCGGTCAGCATCAGGAACGTGCCGAGCGTGATGATGAAGCTCGGCAGCTTGGTGCGGGTCAGCATGAAGCCGTTGAACGCGCCGATGGCGAGCGTGACCAGCAGCGACACCAGGACGCCGACCCAGACGTTGGCGGTCATCTGGTAGCTGAACATTGAGGAGATCAGGGCGGAGCTGGTCACCATGACCCCGGCGGAGAGGTCGAACTCGCCGCCGATCATCAGCAGCGCGACCGGCGCGGCCATGATGCCGAGGACCGAGGCCGCGTACAGCACCGTGCCGAAGCTGGAGGCCTGGAGGAAGCTGTCGGCGACGATCGCGAAGAAGAGGAAGACGGCTGCCGCGCCGACGACCGAGCCGAGTTCGGGGCGGCCGAGCAGCTTGCGCAGGGGCGAGGTGCGCACCAGGCGCTCGTCCGCCTTCGCCGGCGTCTTCGGTGCGGCGGTGGAGCCGCTCATCGGGTGCCGCGCTTGGTGTAGTCGGCGAGCGCGTCGGCGTCGTCCTTGGTGATGACCTGCGGGCCGGTGAGGACGGGGAGGCCGCCGCCGAGGACGTTGCGGTTGTAGCGGTAGAGCCAGAGCAGGTCGACGGCCTCGTAGCCCTGGAGGTAGGGCTGCTGGTCGACGGCGAAGCCGAGCTTGTCGTCCTGGAGGCCGGTGGCGACCTTGGCGTTCAGGTCGAAGGTGTCGATCTCGGCGTCGCTGCCCGCGGTCTGCTTGGCCTGGACGGCAGCGTCGGCGAAGGGGGCGCCGAGGGTGACGACCGCGTCGATGCTCTTGTCGGACTGGAGCTTGGCCTCGATGGACGCCGTGACGTCGGGCATGTTGGTGCCGTCGACGTACAGGTTCTGCAGGGTGCCGTCGAAGGTCTTCTTCGCTCCGGCGCAGCGCTGCTCGTGGCCCACGTTGCCCTGTTCGTGCAGGACGCACAGGACCTTCTTGCGGTCCCGGCCGTTCAGCTCGTCGCCGACGGCCTCACCGGCGATGGTCTCGTCCTGGCCGATGTGGGTGAGCGCCCCGAACTCCTTCGACTCCGCGGAGCCGGAGTTCACGGTGACGACCGGGATGCCCGCCTTCACGGCCTTGGCGACCACGGCCTTCATCGCGTCCGGCTTGGCCAGCGAGACGATCAGCCCGTCGACCTTCTTGTCGATCGCGGTCTGGACGAGCTGGGCCTGCTGGTTGGCCTCGTCGTTGTGAGAGTAGAGGAAGTTGATGTTGTCCTTGACGGCGGCCTGCTCGGCGCCCTTCTGGACGATGTCCCAGAAGGTGTCGCCGTCGCCCGAGTGGGTGACCATGGCGAAGGTCCAGCGCGGAGTGTTCACCGCGGCCCGTCCCTCGGCCGCGGCGGCCGCGCGCTCCTCGGCGCGCTTGCCGCCGGTGCTGCTGCATCCTGCGGCTGCCAGCATCACTGCCAGCACGGCGCCCATCGCGCGTACCCCTGTCCGAACCCTTGCCACGACGCCGTGCCCTTCTGCTGCTGCTCGCTGTGCGCTTCGCTTGACCGGGCCGGGGAGTGTGGCCCCCGGCCGGCTGCCCAAGTATCCCCGAGCGCCCGACGGACACGGAGCCTGGGGCACGGGGGGCGTCGAGCGCAACCTGTGTGCCCGGACCAATTCTGGTGAGCCCGCACCATTTCAGCCCGCCCGGCGAGCCCTGAGGTGGGTGGTGAGCCCGCACCACTTCAGCCCGTCCGGCGAACCCTGAGGTGGGTGGTGAGCCGGCACCACTTCAGCCCGTCCGGCGTTTGCGGAAGGAACCCTGGGGTGGGTGGTGAGCCCGCACCATTTCAGCCCGTCCGGCGTTTGAGGACGGAACCCTGGCGTGGGTCGGCCCGCAGGCAGTGGGACCCCGGGGCCGGGTACCCAGCGGGTGCGGCCTCGTCCACGCCGACGGTTCCGTCCTCAAACGCCGGACGGGCTGAGAGTGGACGCCCGGACGGGCTGGGAGCGGTCGACGCCCACGGGCTGGGAGCGGGCCGCTCAGGTGCGGACCAGGAGCTGGAATTCGAAGGAGTACCGCGCCGCCCTGTAGACGTGCGAGCCGAACTCGACCACCCGCCCCGTGTCGTCGTACGTCGTGCGCTCCATCGTGAGCAGCGGCGCCCCCGGCTCCTCGTCCAGCACCCGGGCCTCCCCCGCCGTCGCGGCGCGCGCGCCCACCGACTGGCGGGCGCTGTGCAGCGTGATGCCGGAGGCCCGCATCAGCCGGTAGAGGCCGGTGGCCTCCAGCTCCTCGGTGCGCAGGGGCAGCAGCCCCGGCGGCAGGTGGTTGCGCAGGAGGGCCATCGGCTCGCCGTGGGCGCTGCGCAGCCGCTCCACGAGGTGGACCTCGCTGCCCTCGGCGACGCCGAGAGCGGCGGCGACCTGGGCGCCGGCCGGTTCCGTCGTGTTGCGCAGGACGCCGGTGGCGGGGCGCTGGCCCGCCGACTCCAGGTCGTCGTAGAGGGAGCTGAGCTCCAGCGGGCGGCGGACCTGGCTGTGGACGACCTGGGTGCCGACGCCCCGGCGGCGCACCATCAGGCCCTTGTCGACGAGCGACTGGATGGCCTGGCGGACGGTCGGCCGCGACAGACCGAGACGGGCGGCGAGGTCGATCTCGTTCCCGAGCAGGGCGCCGGGGGCCAGCCGGCCCTGTTCCACGGCGGCCTCCAACTGCTGCGCCAGCTGGAAGTAGAGCGGCACCGGGCTGGTGCGGTCAACGCTCAGCGGCAGCGGCCGGTCGGATCCTTGTGCGGTCACGGGGCGAGCGTAGTTCGCTTGTCCGGACAAAGCCATGGCATGCCGGGGCGGGACCCGCGATCGACGCGACCGCCGTTCACATCGATGCGGCCGCCATTTGTCAGGACAAACGCTTGACATGACGATGGGCGGAACGCCACCTTGGGGCCCATGCGCATCGGACTGATCGGAACGGGACGGATCGGGACATTCCATGCGGAGGTGCTGAGCCGTCACCCCGCCGTGGACGCCCTGCTGCTGGCGGACGCGGACCCGGAACGTGCCCCCGCGACAGCCCTGCGGACCGGCGGGACGGCCGTCGCCGTGGACGACCTGTTCACCGGGGCGGGCGAGGCCCGGGGCCTGCCCGACGCCGTGGTGATCTGTTCGGCGACCGCCGCCCACGCCGGGCTCATCGCGCGAGCCGCCCGCGCCGGGCTGCCGGTCTTCTGCGAGAAGCCGATCGCCCTGGACCTGCCCGGCACGCTTGCCGCGCTGACGGAGGTCGAGGCGGCGGGCAGCGTCCTCCAGCTCGGTTTCATGCGGCGCTTCGACGCGGGATACGGCGAGGCCAGGGCCGCCGTGCGGGAGGGGAGGCTCGGACGGCTGCACACCGTGCGGGCGGCCACGTCCGACCCCGCCCCGCCGCCCGCCGCCTACCTTCCGCTCTCCGGCGGGCTGTACCGCGACTGTCTGGTCCACGACTTCGACATCCTGCGCTGGGTGACGGGCCGCGAGGTGAGCGAGGTGTACGCCACCGGCTCGGACGCCGGGCCCGCGATGTTCCGGGAGGCCGGGGACGTGGACACGGCCGCGGCCCTGCTCACCCTCGACGACGGGACGCTCGCCACCGTCACCGCGACCCGGTGCAACGGCGCCGGGTACGACGTACGGATGGAGCTGGCCGGCGAGCTGGACCAGATCGCCGTCGGCCTGGACGACCGTACGCCGCTGACCTCGGCCGAACCGGGCGGCCCCGGCGCCCCGGCGAAGCCCTGGCCGGGCTTCCTGGAACGGTTCGCCCCGGCGTACGAGGCGGAGCTGGACGCGTTCCTGCGCGTGGTCCGCGGCGAGCTGGCCAATCCGTGCGACGGGCGGGAGGCTCTGCACGCCCTGCGGATCGCCGAGGCGTGCGAGGTCTCCCGCCGCGAACGCCGTCCGGTGGCGATGACCGAGATCCCCGGCGGCTGAGCGGGGAGCCCCGGGGGAGGGAGCCCGGCCGCTACCAGGCGACGGGCAGGCTCAGCGGCCCCCGCATCAGCATCCCGGCGCGCCAGGCGAGCGTCGCCGGGTCGGCGGTCAGCCGCAGGTCCGGGCAGCGCTCCAGCAGCGACCGGATGGCGATCCGGGCCTCGATGCGGGCCAGCGGCGCGCCCAGGCAGTAGTGGATGCCGTGCCCGAAGGCGATGTGGCCCCGGGCGTCGCGCGTGATGTCGAAGCGGGACCCGTCGGGGTAGCGGGCGGGGTCCCGGTTGGCGTCCGACATGGCGACGAGGACCAGCTCGCCGCCGCCGGGGATCACCGTGCCGCCGACCTCGATCGGCTCGGTCGTGAAGCGGTACGTGGGGGTCTCCACCGGCCCCTCGAAGCGCAGGACCTCCTCGACGGCGTTGTCGATCAGGGAGAAGTCCGCGCGCAGGGCGGCCAGTTGGTCGGGATGGGCCAGGAGGTTGTGCACGCCGTTGGTGATGAGGTTGACGGTGGTCTCGTGTCCGGCGACCAGCAGCAGCCAGGCCATGCCCAGCAGTTCGTCGCCGGACAGCCGGTCGCCGTCCTCGTCGGCGGTGTGGATGAGCGCGCTCAGCAGGTCCTCACCGGGCTTCTCGCGTTTGTCGGCGAGCAGCCCGGCGATGTACGCGGTCATCTCCTGCGTGGAGGAGGCGCGCACGGAGGGGTCGATGGACGAGACCGCGCGGCCGGACCAGGTACGGAAGTCCTCGCGGTCCAGGAACGGGACCCCGAGCAGCTCGCAGATCACCGACATGGGCAGCGGGAAGGACAGCGCCTCGACGAGGTCCGCCGTGCGGTTCGGGGCCGCGAGCATCGCGTCCAGCAGTTCGTCGGTCATCTGCTGTATGCGAGGGGCCAGCTGCTCCATGCGGCGCGGGGTGAACTCACGGGCGACCAGCTTGCGCAGCCGGGTGTGGTCGGGGGCGTCCGAGCCGAGCATCGAGGAGCCCGCGGACACCTTGCTCACCCCGAGCGCGGGCGAGGCACGGCTCCAGTGCTTGGAGAGCCGCTGGTCGGCGAGGAGGGCGCGGCCCGCCTCGTATCCGACGACGAGCCAGGCGTCCGCGCCCTCGGGGATCCGTACCCGGTGGACGGGGCCCTTCGCGCGCAGGGCGGCATAGGCGGGATAGGGGTCGCGGGTGAACTGCTCGCCGAGCGCGGCGAGATCGACCAGGGGCTGAGTGGTCAACGCGGTTCCCTTCGGGGAGGAGGTGCGGCGGACGGGGCCGAGTGCTCCGGGCACGCGTCGTCAGCGCGCCGGCAGCCCGCACATGCTCCGCTCAGCGTAGGCCGCCGCCGTCCTCCTCGTCCGTGTCGAGGAGTCCCGCGTCATGGACCAACAGGGCGATCTGAACGCGGTTGTTGAGTTCGAGTTTGGCGAGAATCCGTGAGACCTGGGTCTTGACGGTGGCGACGCTGAGATAGAGGGAACCCGCGATCTCCGCGTTGGAGCCGCCGCGTCCGACCGCGACGGCGACGTCCTTCTCCCGCGCGGCGAGTTGGTCGAAACGCCTGCGTGCGCGGTCGGTGCGGCCGGCCCGGTCGTCGTGCCCGCCGCCCGCGGCGCGGGCCATCAACTGGCGCGTGACGGCGGGCGAGAGCACCGGGTCCCCGGCGGCGACCCGGCGGACCGAGTCGACGATCCGGGCGGGCGGGGTGTCTTTCAGGACGAATCCCGCCGCCCCGGCCCGGATGGCCCGGAGCACCTGTTCGTCGGCGTGGAAGGTGGTGAGGACGACGACTTCGGGGGCGTCGGGCCGGCGGCGCAGCCGCTCGGTCGCGGTGAGTCCGTCCATGACCGGCATCCGGATGTCCATCAGGACGACGTCGGGGCGCAGCCGTTCGACCAGCTCCTCGACCTCGTCGCCGTCCGCGCCCTCCCCGACGATGTCGATGCCCTCGTCGCCGCCGAGCATCAGGGTCAGTCCTGCCCGGACCAGCGGGTCGTCGTCGACGATCAGCAGCCGGACGGGCCGCCCGGGCAGGGGCGTGGGGGATGCCGGGGGTGTCGGGGACGCCGGGGTGTTCATGACGGCCACCGTAGCCAGCCGGGGCGCGGACCCCGTACGGCGGGCGTCACCCGTTCCCTTACGGCCCGCGCGACTCGTCCTCGTACACCGCGCGTCACGCGGCGGGCCACGGCAGTCGGGCGCGGACCGCGAAGCCGCCGTCCTTCGTCGGGCCGTGCTCCAGCTCTCCCCCGGCGAGGGTGGCGCGTTCGGTGAGGCCGATGAGTCCCTGGCCGGAGCCGGGGACCCGTTCGAAGGGTTCGGTGGGGGCGGGGTTCTCCACCTCGACGGTGAGGCCTTCGCCGGGGCCGCCCGCCACGGTGAGGGAGACCTCGGTGCCGGGCGCGTGCTTTCGGGCGTTGGTCAGGGCTTCCTGCGCGATCCGGTAGACCGTGCGGCCGGTGGCGGCGGGGGCGTCCCCAGGGGCGGCGACCCGGTTGTCGACGGCGACCTTCATGCCCGCGAGCCGGGACTCGGCGACGAGGGCGTCCAGGGTGGCGAGGGTGGGCTGCGGCCGCTCGCCCTCGTCGGTGTCGCCGGGGCCACGCAGGACGCCGATGATCTCGCGGAGGTCCTGGAGCGCCTCGTGGGCGCTGTCCCGGATGACGCCGGCGGCCCGGCCCACCTCGGCGGCGGGGGCGTCGGGCCGGAATTCGAGGGCCCCGGCGTGGACGCTGAGGAGGGTCAGCCGGTGGGCCAGGACATCGTGCATCTCGCGGGCGATGGCCTCGCGGGCGAGGCGCTGGGCCTGTTCGGCGCGCAGCTCCGCCTCGGCCTCGGCGCGGCGGGCCCGTTCGCGGAGGCTGAGGACGAGCTGGCGCCGGGAGCGTACGACCATGCCCCAGCTGAGCACCAGCAGGACCAGCAGGATCCCGAAGATGAGCGAGGCGAGGAAGGAGGTCGCCGGGTCGGGGCGCAGCAGTGGCTGGAGCGGTGTCATGACCAGCGCGCCCAGGCCGACGATCGCCGTCGGCTTGAAGGGGCGGTGGACGGCCAGGCTGAAGAGGGCCACCAGCAGCGCCCCGGCGGCCACGGGTTCCACGACGCACACGAGGGTCAGGGCGACGGCGAGGCCGACGGGCCAGCGCCGCCGCAGCCAGAGCGCGCAGCAGGCCGCCGCGCCGATCACCGAGTCCGCGAACAGGACCGCTTCGGGCGTGCTGCCGTCGGCCTCGATCGCGGTGAGGGCGAGCAGGCCGATGCCCGCGGCGATGAGGAAGGCCGTGATGTCGACGGCCCAGTCCCGCACGGTCCGCCGCGTCCGGGCCCGGTCGTCGGGCAGCCCGGGATCGGCCATCGCCGAGGGGAGCAGCCAGCGGTACTCGGTGCGCGTCATATCGACAAAGTTACGCAGCCCCTCGTCCCGGAGGGGCGTCGCGGGGCCAGCCGGCTACCAAAGTCGCACGACCCGCTACTTTCGGCGCGGCGGACGGGACCGGTGGCCGACGCGGCGGTGTCCGGGCGGGCGGGAGGCTCGGCCCATGAAGAAAATCGTCGAGACGATCGGGTTCCTCGTCTTCGTCCAGGGCATCGGCGGGCTGCTGTACGAGTGGACGGGCTGGTTCCGGCTGTGGACGGTGGTGCGGCACATCGACTTCCTCAGCGACCGCGCGCTGTTCGTCAACATCGTGCTGATCGTGGCGGGGGCGGCCGTGATGATCGCCGCCGACTCGATCAAGACCTGACGGCGGTGGTCGGGCTCACGCCCCGGCGCGCTCCCGGTCGGCGCCGCGCCGGCCCCACGCGGTGCCCGCCAGGACGAGGACCGCGCCGGCCGCCCCGAGCAGCCCGAGCCGTTCCCCGCCGAGGCTGATGCCGACGGCGGCGGCCCACAGCGGTTCCGTGCCGAGCAGCAGGCTGACCCGGGACGGCGAGGTGCGGCGTACGGACCACATCTGTACGAAGAACGCGAACAGCGTGCAGAACACCGAGAGGAAGACCAGGCCCGCCCACTCCCGGGCGCCGAAGTCCGCCGCCGTGCTCCACGGCGAGGCGCCGGTGCCGGGGACGGCGGCGAGGACGGCGAAGACGGCGACCGCGCTGCCGAGCTGGACGGTGGTCAGGGACAGCGAGTCGGCGTCCTGGACCGCCTTGATCCTGGCCATGGCCAGGACGTGGACCGTACGGGCGAGGGCGGCGAGGAGCATGAGGAGATCGCCGCCCGAGGGGCTGGTGAACCCGCCGCCCTGGGTCAGCAGGACCACTCCGGCGACGGAGAGCCCGGCCCCGGCGACGCATCCGGCCGGCGGGCGGACGCGGGTCACGGCGGCCTCGGCGAGCGGCGTGAAGATCATGGTGAGGCTGATGATCAGCCCGGCGTTGGTGGCGGAGGTGTGCACCACCCCGTACGTCTCCAGCAGGAAGATCCCGCTCAGCACCAGGCCCAGCAGCCCGGCGCCCCGCCACTGCGCTCCGGTCAGCGCCCGCAGCCTGCGCCATCCGGTCGCCACGAGCACCGGCAGCACGATCGCGAAGCGCAGGACGAGCACGGCGATGACGGTGTGGGCGGTGGTGATGCCCTTGGCCGCGAGGTAGCTCGCGCCCCAGACGGCGGCGACCGCCAGCACGGGCAGATCGGTGACCCAGGCGCGGCGCGGGGGTGCGAGCGCGGGCACGGCGACAGCGGACACCGGGTTCTCCTGGGTCTCTCCACGGAACGTGTTGTGGAGACCTCACCGGCTCGCACGCGGAATGATCACGCTACCCGCCGGGGCCCCGGAAAAGGAACACCTGTCTCAACTGCCGGATCGTTGCGAGGTATCTCCCGTGGTCAGAGGCGGTCGGGCCGTCCGGCCGGGCGACGGAGGGTGCGTCGTCCGCTCCGCCGCTCCCTAGACTGACGCCTCGATAACTCTGAGACACGGAGTGGTCACATGGCGTCGGTAAGAGTGGACGGGCGGGTCGAGCGGGGGAACCAGACCCGGCAGTTGATTCTCGGGCGGGCGGTGCAGATCGCCTCGGTCGAAGGTCTTGAAGGCCTGTCGCTGGGGCGGCTCGCCACCGAGCTGGGGCTGAGCAAGAGCGGGGTGTTCGCCCTCTTCGGCTCGAAGGAGGGGCTCCAGCTGGCCACCGTGCGGGGGGCGGTGGCCGTCTACGTCGATCACGTGCTGCGCCCCACCCGGTCGGTGCCGCCGGGGCTCGGGCGGGTCTGGCGGCTGTGCGAGGCCTGGATCGCGTACTCCCGCGAGCGGGTGTTCCGGGGCGGCTGCTTCTTCTACGCCGCCACCGCCGAGTTCGACGCCCGCGGCGGCCGGGTGCACGACGCCCTGGCGTCCGCGCAGACGGGCTGGGTCACCTTCGTGGAGCAGACGATCGAGGAGGCCAGGTCCGCCGGGGAGCTGGCCCGGGACACCGACGTGTGTCAGCTGGCCTTCGAGGTGATCGCCCTGCTGGAGCTGGCCAACGCCGAGTCGGTGCTCCAGAACAACAACCTCGGCTACGACAAGGCGGCCCGCGCCATCCTGGTCCGGCTGCGGGCGGCGGCGACGGACGCCGCGCTGCTGCCCCCACGGTGAGCGGCCCGGGCGGCGGTGGGCGTCCGATACCCGCCGGTGCGCGGGCCCCGGCCCGCGTTTGCTGGGGGTTGCCGTCGGAGCGACGGCGTCCCCGATCAGCAAGGAACAGCCATGTCCAGCACCCTTTCCAGCGCCCCCTCCCCCTCCGCTCCGACCGGCCTCGCGCCCCGGGCCGCCCTGGTCACCGGGGGCAGCCGGGGCATCGGCGCCGCGACCGCGCTGCGGCTCGCCCAAGAGGGCGCGGACGTCGCCGTGACCTATGTCGCGGACGAGGCGGCGGCCCGTGCGGTCGTCGCGAAGATCGAGGGCTTCGGCCGCCGGGGGCTCGCCCTGCGCTGCGACGCGGCGGACGCCGGTGCGGCGGCCGAGGCGGTGCACCGGGCGGCGGACGCGCTCGGCCGGCTCGACATCCTGGTCAACAACGCGGGCATCGGCGTCCTCGGCCCGATCACGGCGCTCACCGGGGAGGAGGTGGACCGCACCCTCGCGGTGAACGTGCGGGCCGTCTTCCTCGCCTGCCGGGCGGCGGCGGAGCGGCTGGCCGACGGCGGCCGCATCGTCTCCGTGGGCACCGCGCTGAGCCGGTACGCGGGCGGGCCCGGTGGCACCCTCTACGCGCTGAGCAAGTCCGCCCTGGCCGGACTGACCAAGCCGCTGGCCCGGGAGCTGGGGCCGCGCGGCATCACGGTGAACCTGATCCAGCCCGGACCCGTGGACACCGATCTCAACCCGGCCGACGGGCCGTTCGCCGAGGGCCAGCGCTCGGCGACCGCCCTGGGCCGCTTCGGCACGACGGAGGAGGTCGCCTCGCTCGTCGCGTACCTCGCGAGCGCGGAGGCGGGCTTCATCACCGGAACGGAGGTCGTCGTGGACGGCGGCCACGCGGCCTGAGCGGCGACGCGCCCGGCGGACGCGCCGACGCGTCCGCCGGCCCTTCACCCCGGGCACTCCCCCGGCGGCCCCGTCCGGCTGCCCCGTCCCGCTCGCGCCCCTACGCTGGCCGGGACGGGGCAGCGACGGGAAGGACAGGATCCAGCACATGTCCGGCACACCGGTTCACACGCTCAACGACGGCACCCGGCTCCCCGCGGTGGGGCTCGGCACCTACCCGCTGGACGACGCGGCGGCCGAGGAGGCCGTCGCCGGGGCCCTGGAGCTCGGCTACCGGCTGGTCGACACGGCCCTCAACTACGGCAACGAGACCGGCACCGGCCGGGGCATCGCCCGCAGCGGGCTGCCGCGCGAGGAGGTCGTCATCACCACGAAGGTGCCCGGCCGGCACCAGGGGTACGAGGAGACGCTCGCCTCGTTCGAGGAGTCACGGGCCCGCCTGGGCGTCGAGTACGTCGACCTCTACCTGATCCACTGGCCGCTCCCCCGCGTCGACAAGTACGTGGACACCTGGAAGGCGATGCTCAGGCTCCGCGAGGACGGTCTGGTCCGCTCCATCGGCGTCTCCAACTTCACCGCCGCACACCTGGAGCGGCTGGAGCGGGAGACGGGCGTGCTGCCCTCGGTGAACCAGATCGAGATGCATCCGCTGCTCCCGCAGGAGGAGCTGCGGGCGGTGCACGCGGCGAAGGGCATCGTCACGGAGAGCTGGAGCCCGCTGGCCCGGGGCCGCGAGGTGCTGGAGGATCCCTCGACCGTGGCGATCGCACAGGACCACGGGGTGAGCCCCGGCCAGGTGGTGCTGCGCTGGCATACCCAGCTGGGCGCGGTGCCGATCCCGAAGTCGGCGGACCCGGGCCGGCAGCACGAGAACCTCGATCTGTTCGGGTTCGAGCTGACGGCACAGGAGTTGACGACGATCGCCTCGGGGCGGCAGCGGCGGTTCGGCGGCGACCCGGAGTCCCACGAGGAGTTCTGAGCGCCCCTCGGCGGGTCCGGCCGTCACCGGTTGCGCGGGGTGACCTCCGCCATCCGGGACCAGCCGGCGCCCTCCACCTCGACGTTGATGATCTCGGGGACCTCGGCGACCATCTCCGACATCGTCTCGATCGCCGCCTTGAAGTGGTCGGAGTTCACGTGCGCCTCCCCCGCCGCCCCGTCGGCGAAGGCCTCCAGCAGGACGAACTCGTTGGGGTTCTCCACGCTGTAGGACCAGTCGAAGAAGACGTTGCCGGGCTCGCTGCGGGTGGCGACGGTGAAGTCCTCCAGCCGGGGCAGCCAGTTGTCGCGCTCGGCGACGAGGGCGGTGAACTTGACGGCGATGAAGATCATGGGGGCTCCTGGGCGGGGCGTCGGAACGTCGAACATCGGGAACACCGAAAGGTGCGGTTCGCCTGCCCTTCGGGGCCGCTCCCCACACCCCGACCAGGGTGACACACCCTCAGGTATCGGGACGGGAGGGGCCACACCGCGATCCCCCTGAGACCGCGGTGTGGCCCCTCCCGGCCGTTCGCGGATCAGCCGCCGAGCTCCCGGTGGCGGGCCGCCAGGGCGGCCGCGCCCTCCTCGGTGAGCGATCCGTACAGCCGCAGCCGGGAGATGCCACCGTCCGGGAAGATGTCGATCCGTACGTGGGTGGCCCGGACGGTCGCGTCCAGCACGAAGCGGTGGTTGGTGTCGGGCTGGAGGCGGGTCCGGGGCAGGACCTCCGTCCAGTCGCCGCCCTCGCCGTCCCGTACCGAGAGGCTCGCCCAGCCCGCCGAGTTGCCCTTGAGGTAGGCGGTGTCGATCTCGACGGCCCGGATCCCGGACTGCGCGGCGAGGCGGTAGCTGATCCAGTCGTTGCCCTTGTCGCGCCGGCGGCGGGTCTCCCAGCCGTCGTCCATCTTGCGGGAGCGGCCGGGCTGGATGGTGTTCGTGGCCGGGGAGTAGAAGCGGTCGGATGCGTCCTCGACCTGGCCGCCGTTCTCCAGGGCCGCGAGGTCGAACGTACCGAGGGCGGCGAGCCAGGCGGGGTCCGGGGCGACCTCTCCGTACACGCGGAGCCGGGCGATGCCGCCGTCCGGGTGCTGGTTGACCCGCAGGTGGGTGAAGCGCTGCTCCGCGTCGACGGCGAACCCGTTGGCCGCGTGGCCGCCGACCGCCGTACGGGGGACGAGCGTCGTCCACTTCACGTCGGGGGCGAGGAGGTCCTCGGGGGACGGGGAGCCGGGCAGGGCGACGGCCTCGACGGAGACGGCCTGCGGGTAGTTGCCGCGGAAGTGGGCGGTGTCGAGGACGATGCCCCGGATCACGCCGGGCGCGCCGAGCCGGACGAGGGCCCAGTCGTGGTCGTCGGCGGTGGGGTGCGGCTCGGCGGCGCTGACGCCGCGTCGGCGGCGGGTCTCCCAGCCGTCCATGATCTTGCCCTTGTGGCCGAAGTGCTCCGGGTCGAAGACGGCGGGCTCGGGCTTGAGCAGGTTCTCGCGCTCGGCGAAGAACTCGTCGTTGGCGGCGATGACCCCAGCCCCGAGGCGGCGGTCGGCGAGGTCCACGAGGTGGGTGAAGGGGAAGTCGGCGGTGCGGTGGTCGGCGTACGGGTCACCACCGCCGTAGGGGCGGGCATCACCGGTGAAGCGGGGTATCGCGACGTCCGTCATGGTCGAGGCGTTCCTTTCGGGCACGGTCGGGGGGCTCGTTCGAGGAGTGGACCGGTGGGCGCCGGTCAGTGGTCCCGTTCGAGGAGGCGGCCGGTGGGCTCGGCGAGGACGCCGTCGGAGGCGATGCGGACGCCGCGCAGCCAGCTGGAGCGGACCACGCCGTGCAGGGTCTTCCCGGCGTAGGCGGTGACCTGGTTGCGGTGGAAGAGCTCGGCGGGGTCGACGGTGAAGGTCGCCTCGGGGTCCAGGACCGCGAAGTCGGCGTCGCGTCCGGCCTCGATGGCGCCCTTCCTGTTCAGTCCGGCGAGTTCGGCGGGTGCGGCGGACATCCAGCGGGCGACGTCGTCGAGACTGTGGCCTCGCTTGCGGGCCTCGGTCCAGATGGCGGGGAGGCCGAGCTGGAGGGAGGAGATGCCGCCCCAGGCGGAGGCGAAGTCCGGGGTCTTGAGGTCCGTGGTGCACGGCGAGTGGTCGCTGACGATGCAGTCGATGGTGCCGTCGGCGAGCCCGGCCCACAGGGTGTCCTGGTTGGCGGCCTCGCGGATCGGCGGGCAGCACTTGAACTCGGTTGCCCCGTCCGGGACTTCCTCGGCGGTGAGGGTGAGGAAGTGCGGGCAGGACTCGACGGTGACGCGGACGCCCTCGCGCTTCGCCGCGGCGATCAGCGGCAGCGCGTCGCTGGAGGAGAGGTGCAGGACGTGGACGCGGGCGTTCAGCCGCTTGGCGTGGGCGATGAGCCCCTCGATCGCGGTGTTCTCGGCGTCGCGGGGACGGGAGGCGAGGAAGTCCGCGTAGGCGGGGCCGGAGCGCTGCGGGGCGTCGGCCAGGTGGTGCGGGTCCTCGGCGTGGACGATGAGCAGTCCGCCGAATCCGGCGATCTCCGCCATGGAGCGGGCCAGCTGCTCCTGGTCCAGCTCCGGGAACTCCTCGACGCCGGAGGGCGACAGGAAGCACTTGAAGCCGAAGACCCCGGCCTCGAACAGCGGGCGCAGGTCCTTGACGTTGGACGGGATCGCGCCGCCCCAGAAGCCGGTGTCGACGTGCGCCTTGGGGGCGGCGACCTGCTGCTTGGTGCGCAGGTTCTCGACGGTGGTGGTCGGCGGGAGGGAGTTGAGCGGCATGTCCAGGAGCGTGGTGATGCCGCCCGCGGCGGCCGCGCGGGTGGCGGTCCAGAAGCCTTCCCACTCGGTGCGGCCGGGGTCGTTCACATGGACGTGGGTGTCGACCAGGCCGGGCAGCAGGACGTCGTCGCCGAAGTCCTCCAGGCGGGCGCCGGCAGGCACCTCGGCGTCGTACGGCAGGACCGCGTCGATCGTCCCGCCCGCGACGGCGACCGCCGCCGGGCGGGTGCCCTCGGGGGTGATGACGCGCGTCGAGCGCAGTACCAGGTTCACGTCCACACCGGACACCCGTGCTCCTTCACTCCAAAATGATCACGACAGGCGTTCAATCAGCTCAGGAATTCAACGAACTGTTGAAGCTTCGATGGAGTCTTCACTCGGGAATCGCCCTCGTCAAGACCCACCTTCCGGTAAGGAGGGCCGGCGGGCCAGCCCTGCCGCCCCGACTGGAGGTTTCCACAAAGTAAAAGTCATATTTCGAACTGCGGAACGTAGCATGGGCCAGGAGGGGCGGCGCCCGGCCGTCCGAACCGACCGTCGGCACCCGGACAAAACAGGCCCTGACCGGCACGGACGCCGACCGGGCACCTGTGGGCCGTTCGGGAACCGCCCGGTAGGCTGCTGCCTTGCCTTCCGCTTCGAAAGGACCGTTGACGTGCCGCCGTCCCACGCCAGCACAGCCGACTCCAAGCCCTCCGGTTCCAGCGGTGGGGTGCAGTCCCTTGAGCGCGCCTTCGATCTGCTGGAGCGGATGGCCGACGCCGGGGGCGAGGTCGGGCTCAGCGAGCTGTCCGCGAGCAGCGGTCTGCCCCTGCCGACCATCCACCGGCTGATGCGCACCCTGGTCGTCTGCGGGTACGTACGCCAGCAGCCCAACCGCCGCTACGCGCTCGGCCCGCGCCTGATCCGGCTCGGCGAGTCCGCCTCCCGGCTGCTGGGCACCTGGGCCCGCCCCTACCTCAGCCGTCTGGTCGAGGAGACCGGCGAGACGGCGAACATGGCACTGCTGGACGGGGACGAGATCGTCTACGTCGCCCAGGTGCCGTCCAAGCACTCCATGCGGATGTTCACCGAGGTCGGCCGCCGGGTGCTGCCCCACTCCACCGGCGTGGGCAAGGCGCTCCTCGCGCATACCCCCGCCGACGAGGTCCGTGCGCTCCTGGCCCGGACGGGCATGCCGGCCGCGACGGAGAAGACGATCACCACGCCGGAGGGCTTCCTGGACGCCCTGGAGCTGGTGCGCCGCGCCGGATACGCGGTGGACGACAACGAGCAGGAGATCGGGGTGCGGTGCCTCGCGGTCCCCGTGCCGAACTCCCCCACCTCGGCCGCGATCTCCATCTCGGGCCCGGCGGGACGCGTCACGGAGGCGGCCACGGAGCGGATCGTGCCGATCCTCCAGCAGGTAGCCAAGGAACTGTCCGACGCACTGGCGAGCAGCGGGACGAACGGCGGCTGAGTCGCGGGGGCGAGGCCCCTCGGGCCCGCCCGCACCCTAGGGGTGTCCCGGTCCGGACCCCTCACGGGCCGGAGGGCGTGGTGTCATCCGCGCGGCGGCTCTCCGAAGAGGTCGACCGCGTTGCGCACCTCGCGCAGGGCGGCGGCCACCGCGCTCACCGAGCCGATCGCCCCCGCGATCAGCAGCAGGGAGCGGCGCATCCGGGGGATCTCCGGCACCCCGCTGACGGCCATGGCGGCCAGGGCCGCCAGCTCGTCCTCGGCGATCGGCCGGTCGGGGAATTCGGTCCGGAGCCCGGCGAGCTCCCGGCGCAGCCGCGAGACGGCCATCCGCAGCTCGGCAACCCTCGGGTCCTCGTCGCTGCCGGTCAGCCGCTTCTGCCCCACGCTTCGCAACACAGCACTCCCCCTCGCACGTCCTTGTGCCGGTGTGACCCCCGAATCCGGGCTGTGGCCAAGTCCCCGGGTTCGCCCGCAAGTTAACGCCATGACAGGCTGTGCGCGCCAGCCCACGGAAAGAAATCAAGGTTACCCCTGAGGGTGACATGCGTGTCGCGTGTGCGAAGGCCTCAGTGGTATCCAGACCCCATGGTTACGGACATGGCGACGAACACGCGCTCCCAGGCGAGGAATCCCAAGGTCGCGGGGGTGCTGCTGGCCGCCGGAGGGGGGCGCCGGCTCGGCGGCCGCCCGAAGGCGCTGCTGCGGCACCGGGGCCGCCCGCTGGTCGAGCACGCGCTGCGCTCCCTGCGCAACGGCGGCTGCGGCCCGCTGCACGTGGTGCTGGGCGCGGCGGCCGACGAGGTGCGGGCCCGGGCGGACCTCACGGGCTGCGCGGTGGCGGTGAACCCGGGCTGGGAGGAGGGCATGGGCTCCTCGCTCCGGCTGGGCCTGGCCGCCCTGAGCGCGACGGACGCGGACGCGGCGCTCGTCCTCCTGGTCGATCAGCCGGGGATCGGGGCGGAGGCGGTGGCGCGGGTGCGTCTCGCGTACCGCTCGCGGCTGAGCCTGGCGGCCGCCTCGTACGGCGGGGAGCGGGGCCATCCGGTGCTGTTCGGGGCGGACCGGTGGACGGACATCGCGGCGGGGGCGGTGGGCGACCAGGGCGCGCGGGCGTATCTGCGGGAGCACCGCGATGCGATCACGCTCGTGGAGTGTTCGGATGTGGCGGAGGCGTACGACATCGACACCTCGCAGGACCTCAGGCATCTGGAGTGACCGGAACGGCCGTCGCCCGGGGCGACGGGCGCCGCCGCTCGCCGGTCGACAGTCCGTGGCCGCGCTGGCACGCTGCGCCGCTGTCGGCCCGTTTCTGTCGACCCGGAGAATCTCGACATCAACAAACCATTGAACTTCCACCATGAGGAAACTACTATCCACTGGTCAGAAGCCCTCTGAACCTCAGACGGCACCCACGGCCGTATCTCGGAGCCATGGCACGCCGTGCCGTCTCAGGCGACCCGGCGGCCATGAGACGCCGCCGCCCGCTGAAGGAGTGACAGCTCATGTCCGCACCAGCGCCGTCCACGCTGGCCATCGTCGATGCCGAGCCCCTGCCCCGGCAGGAAGAGGTCCTGACCGACGCGGCCCTCGCGTTCGTGGCCGAGCTGCACCGGCAGTTCACCCCGCGCCGCAATGAGCTGCTCGCCCGGCGCGGTGAGCGCCGCGCCGAGATCGCCCGCACCTCCACGCTGGACTTCCTGCCCGAGACGGCGGCGGTCCGCGCGGACGACTCCTGGAAGGTCGCCCCGGCTCCGGCCGCTTTGAGCGACCGCCGGGTGGAGATCACCGGTCCGACCGACCGCAAGATGACCATCAACGCGCTGAACTCCGGCGCGAAGGTCTGGCTCGCCGACTTCGAGGACGCGTCCGCCCCCACATGGGAGAACGTCGTCCTCGGCCAGCTCAACCTGACCGACGCCTACGAGCGCCGCATCGACTTCACCGACCCGAAGTCCGGCAAGTCGTACGCGCTGAAGTCCGCCGGCGAACTCGCCACGGTCGTCATGCGCCCGCGCGGCTGGCACCTGGAGGAGCGCCACCTGCAGCTGGACGGCGTCTCCGTGCCGGGCGCGCTGGTCGACTTCGGCCTCTACTTCTTCCACAACGCGCAGCGCCTGATCGACCTCGGCAAGGGCCCGTACTTCTACCTGCCGAAGACGGAGTCGCACCTGGAGGCCCGCCTCTGGAACGACATCTTCGTCTTCGCCCAGGACTACGTCGGCATCCCGCAGGGCACGGTCCGCGCGACCGTCCTGATCGAGACGATCACCGCCGCGTACGAGATGGAGGAGATCCTCTACGAGCTGCGCGACCACGCCGCCGGGCTGAACGCCGGCCGCTGGGACTACCTCTTCTCCATCGTCAAGAACTTCCGTGACGGCGGTGCCAAGTTCGTCCTGCCGGACCGCAACGCGGTCACGATGACCGCCCCGTTCATGCGGGCGTACACCGAACTCCTGGTCCGCACCTGCCACAAGCGCGGCGCGCACGCGATCGGCGGCATGGCGGCCTTCATCCCCTCGCGCCGCGACGCCGAGGTCAACAAGGTCGCCTTCGAGAAGGTCAAGGCGGACAAGGACCGCGAGGCGCACGACGGCTTCGACGGGTCCTGGGTCGCCCACCCCGACCTGGTCCCGATCGCCCTGGCCTCCTTCGACGCGGTCCTCGGCGAGAAGCCGAACCAGAAGGACCGGCTGCGCGAGGACGTCTCGGTGGCCCCGGGCGACCTGATCGCCATCGACTCGCTCGACGCGAGCCCCACGTACGACGGCCTGCGCAACGCCGTCGCGGTCGGCATCCGCTACATCGAGGCCTGGTTGCGCGGCCTGGGCGCGGTCGCCATCTTCAACCTGATGGAGGACGCGGCCACCGCCGAGATCTCCCGCTCGCAGATCTGGCAGTGGATCAACGCGGACGTGGTCTTCGAGAACGGCGAACACGCCACCGCGGACCTGGCCCGCAAGGTCGCCGCCGAGGAACTGGCCGCGATCCGCGAGGAGATCGGCGAGGAGACCTTCACCGCCGGCAAGTGGCAGCAGGCCCACGACCTGCTGCTCCAGGTCTCGCTGGACCAGGACTACGCGGACTTCCTGACGCTGCCCGCGTACGAGCAGCTGCGCTGACCTCTGCGCACGGACACCGCCCCCGGCACCGCACAGCGCCGGGGGCGGTGGTGTTCCCGGCCGAGGTCGCTTCACCCGAAGCCGAAGCGCCGGTTCATCGCCTCCATGTCCCAGGCCACGACGGTGTCCGCGTCGGGCTCACGCCAGTCCAGGAACCCGTCCTCGTCGACGTACGGTTCCCGCTCGCCCCAGAGGTCGACCACGCCGTCGTGCAGACCGCGGGCCACGGACGCCAGGAGCGCGGCCGGCGAGGCGAAGGGTTCCCGGTCGGGGAACGAGGCGTTGTCGTCCTTCGCCTTCTCGCCGATCCTGCCGAAGGAGGGTCCGGGCTCCTGGCTGACGAAGAGCAGATTGCCGCTCTCGTCGTGGGCGAGCGGAATCCAGTGGGGGTTCCACTGGAGGAATTCCCCGGGACGCGGGAAGGGGGTCACGTTCGGGCGGATCCGGCTGTCCTCCTCGGCCTGACGGCGGCGGTCCCGCTCCGCCCGACGGCGCAAGGCGGACTCCGCCCCGATCAGGCGTGTGTCGTCCAGCCGGTAGAAGTGCGGCAGGACAAAACCCCCCGAACCATTGTGGCGCGCGAGCGATGCCAGCAGATCCTGCGGGAGCGGTCGGTCGAGCACGTCCCGCGCCGCCCGGATCTCGTCGGCGGCGGCGGGAGGAGGAAGCGCCGCGTGACTGGAGGGGGCATGGGTGCGGAGCCAGTCCTCGATCTGCTGCCACGCCTCGTCAACGGTCACGGGCGACAGCCTCGCGGAGACATGTCGGCTCCGCAAGGGCGTTTGGCAGAGCGCGAACTGACGTGCCCACAGGTACGCGCACCGTCAGTAGGGTGATCCTGCCGGCGGCGTTCGCACCGCACGAGAACCGTGTGGGCGGGCGCGCCCGGGACAGCGGTGGGCCGACGCGGACGGGGGAACGATGACGCGGGTGAGGGACGAGGACGCGGCGCACCTCATCCTCCGGCAGGCCGAGCGCGCGGTTGCCGATCCCGGCGTTCTGGAGTGGTTCGTCGGGCCGGAGGCCGCGCGGGCGGCCGACCAGGTGCGCGGCAGCCTCACCCTGCCCGACGGGAGCACGTGGAGCCTGGGCGTCCTGGCGCTCGGTTACGCCGACCTCTTCCGCTACAGCGCCCGGGGTCCGGCCGATCGGGGCGCGCTCGCCACCGCCCTGCTCCGCTTCTCCGCGATCCGCGAGCAGGACCCCGACCGGGTACCGAACGGGCTGCGCCCGCTCTTCGCCACGCTGTCGGGCGAGCCGGAAGGCGCCGCGACCGTGCCCGGCCTGGCGTACGACGCCGGCGTCGGGATGATGGCGTTGTTCCAGCAGAGCCGCGACCCCGACGTCCTGCGCAGCGCGGAGGTCCTGCTGCGGCACGCCGCCACCGCCGTCGGCCACCACAGCCTTGAGCAGGGCGTCTGCCTGTCGGACCTCGGGCTCGTCCTCTTCTACGGCTTCCAGGACGGCGGCGGCCGCCAAGCGCTCGCCGACGCCGTCGCCACCGGGCGCGCCGCCGTGGCCTGCGCCCCCGGAGACCGGGACGAACAGGCCCGCAGACATGGCAACTTCGGTCACACGCTCCGCAACTGGGCCGGTGCGACCGGGGACGAGGAGACGCTGCGGGAGTCGGTCGCCGAGCTGCGGAAGGCGGTGGACCTCTGCACGGCGAACAATCCGCACCGCGCCCAGCACCGCGCCACCCTCGGTTCCGCACTCTGCCTCGCCGCCGACCGCCTGGACGATCCGGCGTCGCGCTCCGAGGGCATCGCGCTGCTGCGTACAGCCCTGGTGGGGCCGGACGCCGTCGTGGCGAACCGTGCCCCGCTCCTCTCCGACCTGGGGGTCGCCCTCTTCTCGGAAGCCGTCGAGAGCGGTGGGCACGCCGGACTCGCCGAGGAGGGCATCGCCGCCTGCCGCAGGGCCGCGGAGACGGCTCCCAACGCCTTCGAGCGGTCCACGTACTTCGCCAACCTCGGGCTGCTGCTGGCCGGGTTCGCCGGCCACACCGGCCGCCCCGAACTCCTCGACGACGCCTACGCCGCGGCCCACGAGGCTCTCGACAGCGCTCCGCCCGGGCATCCGGTGCGCGCCCAGGCCCACTTCGCGCTCTCCCAGGCGCTGGACGCCAGGTACTCGGCGACGGGCTCCCCGGGCGACCTGGACGAGGCCGTCGCCCACGCCCGCCGTGGGGCGGAGTCCGGATCCGCCGACGACGTGGCCGGCCGGGTGCTCCTCGCCACCCGCCTCGCGGAGCTGCTGTGGAAGCGTGCCGCCCGGCATGTCAGGGCCCTCGGGGAGCCGGAGGACCCCGGGGAACTCGACGCCCCGATCGCGCAGCTCCGGGCTCTTGCCGCGGAGGTTCCGGCCCGCTCCGCCGAGCGGGCCCAGGTCCTGCGGGCGCTGGGCCGCTGCCTGCGGATCCCGGGCCACGCCGACGGTGTCGAGGAGGCCGTCGACTGCTTCCGCAAATGCCTCGCCCTGCCCTCTCCCGCCGCGGACTTCGAGGCCTCCACGCGCTGCGACCTCGGGGCGGCGCTGGCCCAGCGCGCCGGGGCGGACGCCGAGGACTGGCGCCGGGGCGCCGACGAGATGGTCCGGGGTCTCGGACTGCTCAGGACCGGCAGCCCGGAGTACTGGAACTGCCATGCGGAGTACACCCATACCCTGATGCAACGGGCCGACACGACGGGCGAGGTCGGCCTGTACGAGGAAGTGGTGGGCCTGCTCCGCGAGGAGATGCGGCGGGCGCCGCTCTCCCGCGCCGAGAGTGCCGCCGTCCGGTCGAATCTCGGCCTCGCTCTCACGAACATCGCGACGTGCTCCGGCAGGGTCGAGTTCCTGACCGAGGCGGTGGCGGTCCATCGGGAGGCTGTCGCCCTGTCGGAGCCGGGAGACCCTTTCGCCGTCCATCTGCTCCTGGGCCTCGGTGAAACCCTGCTGGCTCGCGCCGAGTTCTGCTCGGACACCGGGGCGCTGGACGAGGGCATCGCGGTGCTGCGCAGGGCCGTGGTCTCCTCGGACGCGTCCACGTACAGCGGGGCCGACTGCCGTACGGCACTCGGTGACGCTCTGCGCAACCTCGCCCGTCTCGCCTCCGATCCCGCTCCGCTGGAGGAGTCCGTACGATGCCACCGGGAGGCGGTCGCCATGGCGTCGGGCCCGCCCTCGCCGACGGCTCTGATCGGCCTCGCCAACAGCCTGGGGGCCCTCTACCGCTACGGCCGTGACGTGCGGCAGAGCGACGAGGCCGTGCGGCACTATCACGCCGCCCTGGCCTCCCCGCAGTCGGCGGCGTACGGACTGCGGGGCTCCCTCCTCACCGGTCTCGGCTTCATCCAGTGGAGCCGGGCCGTCGAGAGCGGTGAGGAGGCGCTCATGGACCTGGCCATCGGCACGCTGCGCGAGGCCGTGACCCAGCTGCCCCGGGTGCGCCTCGGGATGGCGCTCACGAACCTGGGCAGCGCCCTCATGGACCGCGGCCTCGCCTCCGGTAACCGGGCCTGGCTGGCCGAGGCCGTGACGGTGCTGCGCCGCGCGGTGAACGACAGCCCGCCGACGGCGGTGGAGCGGTCCCTGCATCTGAACAACCTCGCCGAAGCACTGCGCTGCTGGTACGAGACCGTGGGCGACGCCTCAGCCGCCGACGAGGCGGTCGCGCTGCTGCGCGAGGCGATGGCCGTGGCGCACGGCGACCGCTGGGGTGCCGACATGGCCGCCGTCAACCTGGGTGTCCTGCTGGTCAACAGGGCCCAGTCGGACCGGGACCCGCGTCTCGCCGACGAGGCCCGTCGGGTCCTCGAAGGGGTGATCGCCGGGTTCGGCGCGCACCACCCTTCGCGCTCCATCGCCCTGCAGAAGCTCACGACCGCCTGTGTGGTCTTCGCCCGCCTGACGGAGGAACGCTCCGGGGCGACGGCCCGGCAGGCGCTGCGGAGGGCGGAAACCGCCGCCCGCGAAGCCCTCGCGGGAACGTCCCCCGGCCACGCACTGCACAGCATCTCCCAATGGCTGCTGGCGGCGGTGCAACTGGACCGGGCGGCACGGGGAGAAGAGGTCGACCTGGTGGAGGCGGCCCGGGTCGCCCGCGACTGCGCCCACAGTCCGGCCACGCATGTCGGCATCCGGATCCGGGCCGCCCGGGCGTGGGGGCTGGCCTCGATGAGAGCGGGGCACAACGCCGACGGACTGGAGGGGTACGCGTACGCCGTCGGCCTGTTGCCAGGCATCGCGCCGCGCAGCCTCGCCCGCGCTGACCAGGAAGCGCGGCTGCTGATCAGCGAGGGGCTGGCGAGTGACGCCGCCGCCCTGGCGATCGAGGAGGGTGCGGCGGGACGCGCGCTCGCCCTCCTCGAACAGGGACGGGGGGTGCTACTGGCCCAGGGGCTGGAGAACCGGGCCGATGTGTCGCGGCTGCACGCCCTCGCTCCCGGCCTCGCGGCGGAGTTCGAGCGGATACGCGACCAGTTGAGCGAACCGCCTCGGCCCTCCCCGGTCCTGGGCGGCGGGCTCGGCGGTCCGGCGGCCCCGTTCCACGGAGCCGACGAGGAGGCGGTGATCGCCGAGGCCCGGCTCGGCCTGGCCCGACGCTGGGAACAACTCCTCGACGAGATCAGGGCGTTGCCGGGACTCGAAGGCTTCCTGCGACCGCCCTCCGTACCGGAACTGGTCGCCTCCGCGGCCGAAGGGCCGGTCGTGGTCGTCAACGTCAGCGCCTACCGGTGCGACGCCCTCGTGGTGACCGCCGATGCCGGGATCGACGTGGTCCCCCTGCCCGGCCTCACCCTGCGGGACGCCGAGGCGCGGGCGGCGGAGTTCGTCGAAGGGATCGAGACGGCGTACGGGGAGAAAGGCGTCGACGAGGCCGTCGCCATGATGCGTCGGCTCTCGGGAACGCTGGGCTGGCTCTGGGACACCGTGGCCGCGCCCGTGCTGGAACGCCTCGGCCTGGAATCCGTACCGGGCGAGGGCGATCCCTGGGCCCGCCTGTGGTGGTGCGCCACCGGGCGGCTGTCCTTCCTGCCGCTGCACGCCGCCGGCCGCGGCGCGGCGGACTCCGGCACCTGGGTCGTCGACCGTGCCGTCTCCTCGTACACACCGACCGTGCGTGCCCTGGTGCGGGCCCGTGACGGCCTCACCTCCGGCGGCCCCGCGCGTCCCGCCCCGCTGATCGTGGCCCTCGCCGAGACGCCGGGGGCCGCACCGCTGCCGGGCGTCGCGCAGGAGGTGGCCCTGCTCAGGGGGCTGTTCCCCGAGGGAAGGCTGCTGGCCGGGTCCGAGGCCACGGTGGAGGCCGTCGGCCGGGCGCTGGAGGCCCACCCCTGGGTCCACTTCAGCTGCCACGGCGTCAGCGAGCTGCTCGACCCGTCACGGAGTGGGCTGATCCTGTACGACGGACGGCTCACCGTCTCCGACGCCGCGGCCCAGCGCCCGGGAAACCCGGAGCTCGCCGTGCTGTCCGCCTGCTCGGCCGCCCAGGGGGGTATCCGGCTGTCCGACGAGGCGGTCCAGCTGGCCGCCTCCTTCCAACTGGCCGGATACCCGCATGTGATCGGCACCTTGTGGCCCGTCGCCGACAAACTGGCGACCCAGCTCACCGAGGAGTTCTACGCGTCGCTCGCGGCGGATCTCGACCGGGGCCGCCCCATCGATCCGGCCACGGCCCTGCACCGCCCGGTCAGGGCGCTGCGCGACCGCTACGCGCAGGCGCCACACCTGTGGGCGGCCCATATCCATACGGGCCCCTGAGCGGGGCGGCACCGTCCCCGCCCGGGCCCGCGCTCAGGACCCGTCCGGCTCCGCGGCCCCCTGGGCGGTGGGCGCCACATCTCCCCGCACCGTGCCCGAAGGCCCGTGCGGCACCTCGTCCGGCTCGGCCATCTCATCGGTCGGCCGATAGGTCTTGCGGAAGGAGAACTCCGCGACGAGGGCGGCCAACTCGGCGTCCTCGCCGGCCCCTCGCTCCCCGCCGCCGCCCGTCCCTGCTGTCTTCGCCACCGGTCAGTCACTCCTTCCGGCCGCTGACGCGGACGGCGGCAGCAGCACCTCCAGCACATCCACATCGCCCGCCCGCACGTACACGCCCGCGGTACCGGGCACCTTCCCGAGGAACGAGCCGTCGGGCCCCATCCGGTACTGGGCCTGCAGATAGAGGTCACCCGGCTGCGGGTAAGCCGAGACGGCCGACCGCGAGCCGAGCCAACCGCCCACCCACAGGCCGCTCTTGAGGCGCACCCGGACGAAGCAGGACCCCCGGTCCCTGAAGAGGGCGTCCCAGGCGGTCGGCGTCGGTTCGTACCGCGCCCGTGCGCGCCGCCGCCACCACACCGCCTCCGCCCAGGCCAGCGCGGACGGCACGGCGACGATCAGCAGCAGCCCGGCGAGTCCCGCCTGGCGCGGCTGGCGCAGCACGCCCGCGACCGGCCCGTCCCCTCCCCCGGCCAGCAGCCGCACCAGCCAGGGCCCCGCGACCACCGCGTAGACGGTGTCGAGCAGGGCGCCCGCGGCGATGGCGCGGACCAGCCGGTTCTGCGGCTCCTGCTCACTGGCCAGGGAGCCGCGCAGCCGCTCGCGCACAGCCTGGTAGAAGAAGCCGGGCAGCACGAGGATCAGCAGAATGGTCAACTGCCCCACCGTTCCCGGAACCATCGTGGTGCCGCACCCCCGTGCTCATCGCCGCGGCAGCGTCGCCGTCACCCCAGGATGTCCTATGGACCCCCGCCCGCCCAAGCCCTCTGAGGTATCAATGGATCACGAGGCGCGGGCCGCCGCGTTCCTGGGAAGCCGCGGCCGCGCGCCCCGGGAGTGTCAGCCCTTCAGGACCACCGTCCGCTGGGCCGAGAAGTCGCCCCACTTGCCGTCCGGGAGCTTGGCCCTGAGCTTCACGGAATAGCGGGTTCCCGCCGGGTCCGGGAGGTTCAGGCGGTAGGTGGCCCGGCCCTTCGGGGGTGTGCCGCCCCAGACGATGGTGGTGGTCAGCCTGCCGTTCAGGTAGAGCTCGTAGGCGGGGATGACGCCGCCCGTGTCGGGCTGGTCCCAGGACAGGTCGAGGGTGAACTCGGCGCCCTCCTTGCCGGTCTCGGTCCGCAGGCCGGTGGGGGCGGTGCTCGCGGGCGCGCCGGGGGCGGACTCGGTGGTGAGGTCGAGCGCGTCGCTGTCGGCCGAGGACTTGTCGGAGGCGTCGCGGGCCCGGACCGTGAAGGTGTAGACGGTCCCGGGGCGCAGGCCCGTCACCTTCGCCGTGGTCTCGGAGGCCGGGACGCTGTGGATCCGGGAGTCCTCCTGGTAGATGTCGTACGAGGTGACGCCGACGTCGTCCTTGGCCGCGCCCCAGCGGAGGGTGGCGGCGCGGCTTCCGTCGGCGCTGCCCGCCAGCTTCGCCGGGGCGGTGGGGGGCGTGTCGTCCTTGGGCGGGGTGGCCTGGGTGGTGACGGGGACGGCCTTGCTGGGCCCGGAGAGGTTCCCGGCCGTGTCCTTGGTCCGAACGCTGAAGGTGTAGTCCGTCGCGGCCGTCAGCCCGTCGACGTCGATCATGGTCTTCGTCGCGGGAACGCTCTTGACCTTGGCCTTTCCCCGGTAGACCTCGTAACCGGCGACCTTCTCGTCGTCGGAGGCGGCCTTCCACATGACGTGCACCGAGGTGGAGCTGCTGGCCTGGGCGGTCACGCCCTCGGGGGTGCCGGGGGGCTGCGTGTCGGCTTCGGCGGTACCACCGCAGGCGGCGAGGAGGGGGGTGAGAAGCAGGGCGGAACAGGCCAACGCGGCGCATATGTGGGGGCGTTGCACGGGGGTGCCTTCCATCCGGACAGCAATGGTCCAGACCTGTATGACATGGCGTGGGGCCCTCCGACAAGAGTCCGGCCGGGAACCTTCCGCTATGTGCCGGGTTGCGCCGCCCGCCCCGCGCCCCGGGCCGGTCCGTCGGCCGATGAGTTTCCGGCGGTGGAGGGGTCTTCCCTGTATGGATACGCACGAGACCCCCGCGCCGGACGCCGCCGCTCTCCTCGACCTGGAGCCGGCCGCCCGGCGGATCGCCGCGCTGCTCGGTCCGGTCGACGACAGCCGGCTGGAGGACCCCACCCCCTGCCCGGACTACGCCGTACGGGAGCTGCTCGGCCATCTCACCGGGCTGGCCACCGCCTTCCGCGACGCCGCCCGCAAGGACCTCGGGCCGACCACGGCCACCTCGCCCGACGCGGCCCTGCCCGTCCTCGACGACGACTGGCGTGAGGTGCTGCCCCGACGGCTGGAGGAGGTGGCGGCGGCCTGGCGCTCGCCCGGTGCCTGGACCGGCATGACCCGGGCGGGCGGGGTGGAGCTGCCCGGCGGGGTGGCCGGGGCGGTCGCGCTCAACGAACTCGTCGTCCACGGCTGGGATCTGGCCCGCTCGACCGGTCAGCCGTACGCGGCGGACGAGGCGGAGCTGCGGTCCTGCGAGGCGCTGCTCGCCCCGGACGAGGACGACCCGGACCGCGGGGGCATCTTCGCGCCGCCCGTGCCGGTGGCGGACGACACCCCGCTGCTGGACCGGGTGATCGCTCTCAGCGGCCGCCGTCCGGACTGGCGGCCGCCGGGCAGCTGAGGGGCGAAGCCCGGGCCGGGAGCCCTCAGCTGGTGAAGAACTCCGTGATGTGCGCGGCCACCTGATCCGCCCGGGTCTCGTGCATCCGGTGGCCGCCGGGGACCGTGATCAGCCGGCAGTCCGGGATCAGGGAGGCCACGTCCGCCTGGCGGTGCTGCTCCATCCTGCTCTCCGGCCCGCCGGTGATGATCAGCGTCGGGGAGACGATGTCGCCGAGGCCCTCGTCCGCGTCCGGGCCGGGATCGGCGAGCTGGTCGTGTACGGCGTGAACCGCGTTCTCGTCGTAGTCCACGGGACCCTCGGCGCGGCCGGCCGGTCCCGGGTCGCCGGGGAACGGGGCCGGGGTCTCCACCAGCACCAGCCGCTCCACCCGGTCGGAGTGCTCCTGCGCCACCAGCCGGGCGACCACGCCTCCCATGCCGTGGCCGACGAGGCCGACCCGGTCCAGCTCCAGTTCGTCGAGGAAGCCCACGACGTCCTCGGCCATCAGGTCCAGGCCGTAGTCGTCGGGCCAGTCGCTCTCGCCGTGGCCGCGCAGGTCCAGGGCGAAGACCCGCCACTCCTGGCCCAGCAGGGGACCGGCCGCCTCCCAGTTCGCGGCCGAACCGCCGAGTCCGTGCAGCAGCACGACGGGCGAGCCGTACGCATCGCCCCAGGTCCGGTACGCGAGGCGCACATCGCCGACATCCACAACAGACTGCTCTTCCATACCCCTGACGCTACAGCCGTCGGGCGGCCGTCCGCTCCACAGCCCCGGCTGCCGGGCCCGGCAGCGTCGGGTTCCGCTCCGGCGCCGAACGGCCGAAGCCCCGTGCGAGGGCACGGGGCTTCACCGGGCTGCGAGCGGATACGTCAGTGGACACCCACCCCCGCGGCCGCCGGGACCACGTGTTCGCCGGGCTGCTGCTCCTCGTCCGCCGCGTCGGGCTTGCGGCCGACGTGGTTGAAGGCGAGGTTCAGCACGATCGCCACCACACAGCCGGTGGAGATGCCCGAGTCGAGGACGACCAGCAGGCTCTCCGGGAAGGCGTGGTAGAACTGCGGCGCCGCGATCGGGATCAGGCCGATGCCGAGGGCCGCCGCCACGATCAGCGCGTTCTCGCCCTTCTCCATGGCGGCGGTGGCCAGGGTCTGGATGCCGCTGGCCGCCACCGTGCCGAAGAGGACGATCCCCGCGCCACCGAGCACCGGCAGCGGTACGAGGGCGATGACGGAGGCCGCGACGGGGACCAGGCCGAGCACGATGAGGATGCCGCCGCCCGCCGCGACGACGAAGCGGCTGCGGATCTTCGTCATGGCGACGAGGCCGACGTTCTGGGCGAAGGCGCTGCACATGAACCCGTTGAAGAGCGGGCTGATGGCGCTGCCGAGGGTGTCGGCGCGCAGGCCGCCCTCGATGATCTTCTCGTCGGCGGGACGGCCGACGATCTTGCCCAGGGCCAGCATGTCCGCCGTGGACTCGGTCATGCAGACCAGCATCACGATGCACATGGAGATGATGGCGGCGATCTCGAACTGCGGGGCGCCGAAGGCGAAGGGCGTCGGGAAGCCGACCACGTCGGCCTCCTTGATGGCGCCGAAGTCGGTGATGCCCGCCGGGATGGCGATGAGGGTGCCGATGACCAGACCGAGCAGGATCGCGATCTGCTGGAGGAAGCCGCGCAGCAGTTTGCGCAGGGCCAGCACGATCACCAGGGTCACGGCGGCCATGGTGATGTTGGTCATCGAGCCGTAGTCGTCGGCCGTGGCGTTGCCGCCCTGGGACCAGTTGAACGCCACCGGGAGCAGTGAGACGCCGATCAGGGTGATCACGGTGCCCGTGACGACCGGCGGGAAGAAGCGGACCAGTTTGCAGAAGTACGGGGCGAGGACGAACCCCAGAAGACTCGCGACGATGATCGCGCCGAAGATGACGGCTATCCCGTCGTGGCCCCGGTCCTTGCCTATCGCGATCATCGGGGCGACCCCGGCGAACGAGACGCCGTTGACGAAGGGCAGCCGGGCGCCGACCTTCCAGAAGCCGATGGTCTGGAGCAGGGTGGCGATGCCCGCGGTGAACAGGCTCGCCCCCATCAGGAAGGCGGTCTCCTTGGCGGTGAGGCCGACGGCCGGCCCCACGATGAGCGGCGGGGCCACCACGCCCGCGTACATGGCGGCCACGTGCTGGAGGCCGCTGGTGAACATCTTCAGTGGGGGGAGCGTCTCGTCGACCGGATGTTTCCGGCCGTCAACCGCTCCTTCTTCCTCTGCTGCTGTGACGGCATCGTCCGTCACGTCGGGGGCGGCTGCATCTGCGTCTTTGCGAAACCTGGGCTTAGCGGCCACGGCGGTTCCTCCGGTCGGTTACACATCGTCGGCGACGTGGGGTTCAGGGAGGTGGTGCGTAAGTGGTGCGGTGGTGCTTGCGGCTCTCTCAGGTGGTGCAGGTCGTGCAGAGGGGGGTGCGGGGGCGCGCACTGGGGGTGTTGTGCGGGCAGGGTTCATCACCGGTCCGGCGGGCGCGCGCCATGGGGCGGGCGGCCGCCGGTGCGGGGGGCGTGGGGCCCCCTGGGGTGCCCGGCGGGCGGTGGCGGGGCGTG
>NZ_JBHXPF010000033.1:0-85459 GCF_042718715.1 Streptomyces sp. NPDC058576
GGTTACATTCCGAACCCGGAAGCTAAGCCTTTCAGCGCCGATGGTACTGCAGGGGGGACCCTGTGGGAGAGTAGGACGCCGCCGAACAATTTTTCCGGGAAAGCCCCGCACCATTTTGGTGCGGGGCTTTTCTGCGTTCCGGGCCCTTTATGTCTTGTTCAGCCTCCACCCCCGTGCACCCGTCGGTGGGGGCTGAGGGTAGGGTCAGGGGGCATCATTGGCACGTTCTTCACAGGAGGCACCCGGGTGGAGGTCCAGGAGACTCGGGTCCAGACGGACCGAGTCCTCACCATCCCCAACATCCTCAGCATGGCTCGCCTTGTCGGGGTACCGCTCTTCCTGTGGCTGATTCTCCGCCCCGTGTTCGGAGGGCCCAACAGCGACAACTGGGCGCTGCTCGTCCTGATGCTCAGCGGCATCAGCGACTACCTCGACGGGAAGCTCGCCCGCAAGTGGAACCAGATCAGCAGCCTCGGCCGGCTCCTGGACCCGGCTGCGGACCGTCTCTACATCCTTTCCACCCTGGTCGGCCTCACCTGGCGTGAGATTCTGCCCCTCTGGGTCACCGCGGCACTTCTCGCCCGGGAACTGATGCTTCTCGTGATGGTGGCCATCCTGCGCCGCCACGGCTATCCGCCCCCGCAGGTCAACTTCCTCGGGAAAGCTGCAACCTTCAACCTGATGTACGCGTTCCCCTTGTTGCTGCTCAGCGACGGGAGTGGTTGGCTGGCCACACTGGCCGCTGTTTTCGGATGGGCGTTCGCAGGATGGGGTACAACCCTCTACTGGTGGGCAGGAATCTTGTACGTGGTTCAGGTCCGCCGGCTCGTGAAGGCGGACGCAGTAGCCGATTGAGCTCGTTGATGCGGTGCCGTGCAATGTCGCCGGCCCGCGGCAGATGGTGCGCGTGACGCCCCTACGGGCGAAGTCGGCCAACCGTCGTCTCTTGTAGGAGGACGTTCCCGACATGAAGGCCGTCGTGATGGCTGGCGGCGAAGGCACACGCCTTCGCCCCATGACCTCGAGCATGCCCAAGCCGCTCCTGCCCGTGGCCAACAGGCCGATCATGGAGCACGTCCTGCGGCTGCTCAAGCGGCATGGGCTCAGTGAAACCGTAGTGACCGTCCAGTTCCTCGCCTCCCTCGTCAAGAACTATTTCGGGGACGGCGAGGAGCTCGGTATGGAGCTCACCTATGCCAACGAGGAGAAGCCACTCGGCACCGCGGGCAGCGTGAAGAACGCCGAGGAGGCGTTGAAGGACGACACGTTCCTCGTCATTTCCGGTGACGCGCTCACCGACTTCGACCTCACCGACCTCATCGCCTTCCACAAGGAAAAGGGCGGCCTCGTCACGGTCTGCCTCACCCGGGTTCCCAATCCGCTGGAATTCGGCATCACCATCGTGGACGAGGACGGTCAGGTCGAACGGTTCCTGGAGAAGCCGACCTGGGGGCAGGTCTTCTCGGACACCGTGAACACGGGCATCTACGTGATGGAGCCCGAGGTCTTCGACTACGTCCAGGCCGACACCTCCGTCGACTGGTCCGGTGACGTCTTCCCTCAGCTGATGAAGGAGGGCAAGCCCATCTACGGCTATATCGCCGAGGGCTACTGGGAGGACGTAGGCACCCACGAGAGTTACGTGAAGGCCCAGGCGGACGTCCTGGAGCGCAAGGTCGACGTGGAGCTCGACGGCTTCGAGATCTCGCCCGGCGTGTGGGTCGCCGAAGGAGCGGAGGTCCACCCCGACGCCGTGCTGCGCGGGCCGCTGTACATCGGCGACTACGCCAAGGTCGAGGCCGACGTCGAGATCCGCGAGCACACGGTGGTGGGGTCGAACGTCGTCGTCAAGACGGGGGCCTTCCTCCACCGGGCCGTGGTGCACGACAACGTCTACATCGGACAGCACAGCAACCTCCGGGGCTGCGTGGTCGGCAAGAACACCGACATCATGCGTGCGGCCCGGATCGAGGACGGTGCTGTCATCGGTGACGAATGCCTGGTCGGCGAGGAGTCGATCATCCAGGGCAACGTACGGGTGTATCCGTTCAAGACCATCGAGGCGGGCGCGTTCGTCAACACCTCGGTGATCTGGGAATCCCGAGGGCAGGCGCATCTCTTCGGAGCGCGCGGGGTCTCCGGAATCCTGAACGTCGAGATCACCCCCGAACTGGCCGTACGGCTGGCGGGCGCCTACGCCACGACCCTCAAGAAGGGCTCGACGGTCACCACGGCACGTGACCACTCCCGCGGTGCCCGCGCACTCAAGCGGGCCGTCATCTCGGCCCTCCAGGCCAGCGCCATCGACGTCCGCGACCTGGAGAACGTACCGCTGCCCGTGGCACGCCAGCAGACCGCCCGGGGCAGCGCCGGCGGCATCATGATCCGTACGTCGCCCGGCGTGCCCGACTCGGTGGACATCATGTTCATCGACGAACGGGGCGCCGACCTCTCGCAGGCGCAGCAGCGCAAGCTCGACCGGGTCTACGCACGCCAGGAGTACCGCAGGGCCTTCCCCGGCGAGATCGGGGACCTGCACTTCCCGTCCAGCGTGTTCGACTCGTACACCGGGTCCCTCCTGCGGAACGTCGACGTCGACGGCATCGCCGACTCCGGGCTCAAGGTCGTCGTCGACGCGTCCAACGGGAGCGCCGGGCTCGTTCTGCCCAGCCTGCTCGGGCGGCTCGGCGTGGACGCGCTGACCATCAACCCGGGGCTCGACGAGGCACGGCCGACCGAGTCCGCCGACACCCGGCGGGCCGGCCTGGTGCGGCTCGGGGAGATCGTGTCCTCCGCGCGGGCGGCCTTCGGGGTGCGGTTCGACCCGGTGGGCGAGCGGCTCTCCCTCGTCGACGAACTGGGCCGGATCATCGAGGACGACCGCGCCCTGCTGGTCCTCCTCGATCTCGTCGCCGCCGAGCGTCGCAGCGGTCGGGTCGCCCTGCCCGTGACGACCACGCGCGTCGCCGAGCAGGTGGCGGCCTACCACGGCACCCAGGTGGAGTGGACGACCACCTCGCCCGACGACCTGACCCGGGTGGGCCGTGAAGAGGACACCATCTTCGGAGGAGACGGGCGCGGAGGGTTCATCGTTCCCGAATTCAGCAGCGTCTTCGACGGAACCGCCGCCTTCGTCCGGCTCATCGGGCTCGTCGCGCGCACCCAGCTCACCCTGAGCCAGATCGACGCCCGCATTCCCCGGGCGCACGTCCTGCGCCGCGACCTGGCGACGCCGTGGGCCGTCAAGGGGCTCGTTATGCGCCGGGTCGTCGAAGCGGCCGGCGACCGCAGCGTGGACACCACGGACGGGGTACGCGTGGTCGAGGCGGACGGGCGGTGGATCATGGTCCTGCCCGACCGGGCGGAAGCCGTCACCCATCTGTGGGCGGAAGGCCCGGACGACGCCTCGGCCCAGGCGCTGCTCGACGAGTGGGCCGCGGTGGTGGACAGCGCGGGAGACTGACGCGATGAGGGTGCGCCGCGACGTCCCGGCCAGGGGGTCGCGGCGCACCGGTGGGGCCATTCGGCGGCAGCCGTGATGACGTGCGACGATGTGCGGCATGTCGCAGCAGTCCCCCGATCGGAGCACCGCCCCGCCGCCCGCACGCCCCGACGCCTCCATGTCGCTGCTGAACAACGTGATGGACCACAGCCTCGACGACGGGTACGCGGAGGCCTCGGCGCGGCGCAAGGCCGACGGGAGCGCGGGGCTGCCCCGTTCGCTCAAGTCGAAGCTCGGCCTGGCCGCCGGACTCGTGGTGGCCGCCCTGGTGGTCACCCTCGGCGCCGCCGAGGCGCGGATCTCGGCGCCGGTCGTCGCCAAGGAGCGCGAAGAGCTGATCGACCGCATCGACGCCGAGACGGAGGCGGCGGACACGCTGGAGTCCGATGTCGACAAGCTCCGCCTCGATGTGACCGAACGTCAACGCAAGGCCCTGGAGCGGCACGGAGGCGACCAGGGGCAGCTGGTGGCCCTGCTGGCCGGAGCGACTCCGGTCGAGGGCCCCGGCGTGAAACTGATCGTCGACGACGCGAAGGACACCGCCCAGGGCGGCGACGGACCCCGCGAGTCATCCGGCTTCGCCGACACCGGACGGGTGCGCGACCGGGATATGCAGCGGGTCGTCAACGGACTGTGGGAGTCCGGCGCCGAGGCCATCGCCATCAATGGGCAAAGGTTGACGGCGCTGTCGGCCATCCGGGCCGCCGGCGACGCCATACTGGTCGACAACAGACCGCTGGTGCCGCCGTACACGGTGCTTGCGGTGGGGGACGGCAAGAAGCTCGCGACCGCGTTCCAGGGCAGCGCCGACGGCCTGTACCTGCAGGCGCTCAAGGACAGCTTCGACATCCGCACCAGCATCTCCGAGCAGGCGAAGGTGCGGCTTCCGGCAGCGCCGAGCCTGATCGTCCGTACAGCAGAGCCGAAGGCCGCCGGCAGTGGTGCGGCAGAGACAGAGAAGGGCACATCGTGATCGCCGTACTGGGCCTCGTCGTGGGAGTCGTGGTCGGACTGTTGGTCCGGCCCGAGGTACCGGCGGTGGTCGAGCCCTACCTGCCGATCGCGGTGGTCGCCGCGCTCGACGCCGTGTTCGGCGGTCTGCGGGCCATGCTCGACGGCATCTTCGTCGACAAGGTCTTCGTGGTCTCCTTCCTCTCCAACGTCGTGGTGGCCGCGCTGATCGTCTTCCTCGGCGACAAACTGGGTGTCGGCGCTCAGCTCTCCACGGGTGTGGTGGTCGTGCTCGGCATCCGGATCTTCTCCAACGCCGCCGCTATCCGCCGGCACGTCTTCCGGGCTTGAGGCCGATGAACCACGACGAGAACCCCCGCAGCGAACACCCCGAGGGCGGCGCGTCCGCCGTCCCCGACGCTCCCGCCCCGCCGCCCGCCGAAGAGGTGTCCGGCCGGCAGAGGCTGCGGGCGGGCCTGTGGCCGCCGCGGCTGAGCCGGGCCCAACTGATCGTCGCCGTGCTGCTGTTCGGGCTCGGTCTGGGGCTCGCCATCCAGGTGCGGTCCACCAGCGACGACAGTGCGCTGCGCGGCGCCCGGCAGGAGGACCTGGTCCGCATCCTCGACGAGGTCGACGACCGGACCCAGCGCCTGGAGGACGAGAAGCAGCGCCTGGACGATCAGCGCACCGAGCTGGAGAACAGCTCCGACCAGGCCGAGGAGGCCCGGAAGCAGACGCTGGAGAAGGAACGCCAGCTCGGCATCCTCGCGGGCACCGTGGCGGCACAGGGACCCGGCATCACGCTGACGATCACCGACCCCGCGGGTGCCGTCGCGCCCGACATGCTGCTCGACGCCATCCAGGAACTGAGGGCGGCGGGGGCCGAGGCGATCCAGGTCAACGGAGTGCGGGTGGTGGCCAACACCTACTTCTCCGGGGACGCGGGGGACGTCCAGGTCGACGGGAAGAAGATCGAGGCGCCGTACGAGTTCACGGTGATCGGCAAGCCGCAGGATCTGGAGCCCGCCCTCAACATCCCCGGCGGTGTCGTCCAGACGCTGGAGAAGGAGCAGGCCACGGTGCTCGTGGAGCGGTCCGACGACATCGTCGTGGACGCCTTGCGACCGGCGCAGCGGCCTGACTACGCTCGGTCGTCGTCCCCGTGAGCCGGGCGAGCGAGTGGGCCGGTGGACCGGGTCGGACGGTTGCGGGGGGTCGGCGCACCGGATTGGTGGTGCGTGGTGGAAACTGTCGGGTGGATACGGACGTTGTGAAGATGTCCGGGTCGGCAGGTGTGTTCATTCAGGGTTCGTCCTGCCCCACGGGCGGGTCTATGTCGGTCAAGGGGAATCGCCCGTGAAGTTGTTTGCGAAGTTGTTCGGGAAGAGTGCACGCGAGGACAGCAACAATGCTGCCCGCCACCGCGCGCCGCGCCACGGTCAGGGCGAGGAGCAGGAGGCGGAGCGTCCGCTCTTCCGCGACGAGGTGTCCGGAGCCCCGGGGGGTGACGGCGTGTCGTCTGTTGACCCTGCCGGTGCCGGGCGCATAGGTTTCGGCGCACCATCAGCCTCGAGTACGGGTGGAGGGTTCACCCCGGAGGGCTCGTCGATGCCGGTCTGTGCGAGGTGCGGTCACCGCAACGCGGAGGCCAGCAAGTTCTGCTCCAACTGCGGTGCGCCGCTGCGGGGCGGCGTTCCCGAGCGTCCCTCGGAGACGACGTCGACGATCTCCATCTCCGGTCTTGAGGCGTACGAGGCGGAGGCGACGGGTCAGACCGCTCTGCCCTCGCTCTCCCCCGAGGCCCAGGCCGCGGTCGATGCCCTGCCCGGGGGCTCGGCGTTGCTGGTCGTGCGGCGCGGTCCGAATTCCGGCAGCCGCTTCCTGCTCGACAGCGACCTCACCACGGCCGGCCGTCACCCGCAGAGCGACATCTTTCTCGATGACGTGACCGTGTCGCGGCGTCATGTGGAGTTCCGCAGGAACCCGGACGGTAGCTTCACCGTGGGTGATGTCGGCAGCCTCAACGGCACCTACGTCAACCGTGAGCGCATCGATTCGGTCCCGCTGTCCAACGGCGACGAAGTCCAGATCGGAAAGTACCGCCTGGTCTTCTACGCGAGCCCGCGGGGCGTGTGACCAGCCCCGGACCTCGTCCGGGGGGACCCCCAGGAAGGCCCATGCTGCGAACACCGACAGGCGGTGCCGGACACGGCACCGCCACCGCGGAAGCGCGCCCGATGAGCATCGGAACGGTGCTCATCCAGCTGCGCGAGGAGTTTCCCGAAGTCACCATCTCCAAGATCCGGTTCCTGGAGGCCGAGGGGCTCATCGAGCCGCAGCGCACTCCTTCCGGATACCGGAAGTTCGCCCCGCGTGATGTGGAGCGCCTGGCGCAGGTGCTCCGTATGCAGCGGGACCACTACCTGCCGCTGAAGGTCATCCGGGAGCACCTGGACGCACTCGCCCGGGGGGAGCAGCCCGTCCTGCCCTCACCCGGTGCGCAGCGGGACCTCGCGGACGGGGTGTGGGAAGGCGGCCCCGGCGCGGCGACCGCCGCCCGGATCGGGCGGGCCGAGCTGCTCGCGGCCGCCGAGGTCGACGAGGAGCGGCTGGCCGAGTGGGAGTCCTACGGGCTCATCGTCCCGGCCCCCGAGGGTGGGTACGACGCCGAGATGGTGACCGTCGCCAAGCTGGTGGCGGATCTGGGCCGTTTCGGTCTGGAACCACGTCACCTTCGGGCCATGCGGGCCTCCGCCGACCGGGAGGCGGGTCTGGTGGAGCAGCTGGTCGCTCCCTTGCGCCGGCACCGTAATCCGCAGACCAGAGCCCATGCCGAGGCCACCGCGAACGAGCTCGCCGAGCTGTCCGTACGGCTCCACGCGGCCCTCGTGCAGAGCGCTCTGCGCAGCCGTCTGCACTGACCTCGGCGGAGCCCGACTACCCAAACATGGCGAGCACGTCCTAGGGTTGCTGTGTGAACGAGCTCGACGTTGTCGGTGTCCGGGTGGAAATGCCCTCCAACCAACCGATCGTTCTCCTGCGTGAAGTGGGAGGCGACCGGTACCTCCCCATTTGGATCGGTCCGGGGGAGGCGACCGCGATTGCCTTCGCCCAGCAGGGCATGGCTCCCGCCAGGCCGCTGACCCATGACCTATTCAAGGATGTGCTCGAGGCCGTGGGCCAAGAGCTCACCGAGGTCCGCATCACGGACCTCCGCGAAGGGGTCTTCTACGCGGAGCTCGTCTTCGCCAGCGGAGTCGAGGTGAGCGCCCGGCCCTCCGACGCCATAGCGCTCGCCCTGCGGACCGGCACGCCGATCTACGGCAGTGACGGCGTGCTGGACGATGCGGGCATCGCCATCCCCGACGAGCAGGAGGACGAGGTGGAGAAGTTCCGCGAATTCCTCGACCAGATCTCTCCGGAGGACTTCGGTACGAACAGCCAGTGACCGTCCCGCAGGGGTGCCGTCAGCGCATCCGAGAAGCCTTTCCCGGAAACGAGACACGGGAAACCACCCTCAGGGTGATTATCACTCGGCGTGCCGAGTGTGGCGATCGTTGACGCACCCCGAGTGACTGCCTACCTTCGAGTGGGCAGGTCAAGGACGGAGGTCGGCGTGAGAAGCAGCGGCGACGGTACGGCGGCGGGTGGGCCGTATCCGCAGCACGGCAGTGGAGCCGACCACGCCATCAGGCAGCCGGTTCAGCCGGCAGCGGTGGCAGCGGGCGGCGTGGCAGCGGCGAGCGATGCCGGCGACATCGGCTATCGCGGACCGACGGCGTGCGCGGCGGCGGGGATCACCTACCGCCAACTGGACTACTGGGCGCGTACGGGACTGGTCGAGCCCAGTGTGCGCCCGGCCTACGGGTCGGGGACCCAGCGTCTCTACAGTTTCCGGGACGTGGTCCTCCTCAAGATCGTCAAGCGGTTCCTGGACACCGGGGTGGCTCTGCAGAACATCCGCACCACGGTCCAGCATCTGCGGGCCCGCGGATTCCAGGATCTTGAGCGCATGACGCTGATGAGCGACGGGGCCACGGTCTACGAGTGCTCCTCGCCCGACGAGGTCGTCAGCCTGCTCCAGGGCGGGCAGGGCGTCTTCGGGATCGCCGTCGGCGTCGTGTGGCGGGACGTGGACGCGGCGCTCTCGCAGCTGCACGGCGAGCGGGTCGACACCGGCGAGACGCTCGTCGGCCACAATCCCGCCGACGAGCTGGCGCGGCGCCGCAACCGCGCCGGCTGAGCGCCCCGGACGGGCGGCGCGGCGCGGCAGTACGACGGACACGGGACGGTCCGGCACCCCACGGGGCGCCGGACCGTCCCGTTGTCAGTGCCATAGGGCAGCATCGACGGTGTGAGACCCGCGCCCACCATCCTCCACCTGGACATGGACGCCTTCTACGCGTCGGCGGAGCAGGCGGCCAAGCCGAGCCTGCGCGGCAAGGCGGTCGTGGTGGGCGGCCTCGGCCCGCGCGGAGTGGTCGCCACCGCCTCGTACGAGGCCCGGCGCCTCGGCGTGCACTCGGCGATGCCGACCGCGCAGGCCCGGCGGCTGGCGCCGAACGCGGCCTATCTGGTGCCCCGCTTCTCTCTGTACCGGGCGGTGAGCGACCAGGTGATGGAGCTTCTGGGGCGGCTGTCGCCCCTGGTGGAGCCGCTCAGCCTGGACGAGGCCTTCGTGGACCTGGAGGCGGGCGGAGTGGCGGACGACTCGGCTTCCGCCCGCGCGACGGGCGAGGGGCTGCGGGAGGCCATCCGCGCGGTGACCGGCCTCAGCGGATCCGTCGGGCTGGCCGGTTCCAAGATGCTCGCCAAGATCGCCTCCGAGGAGGCGAAGCCCGACGGGCTGCTGGTCATCGAGCCGGGCACCGAGCGCGAGCTGCTCGCTCCCAGGTCCGTCCGCATCCTGCCCGGGGTCGGCCCGGCCACCGGCGACCACCTCAGACGTGCGGGGATGACCACCGTCCACGACCTGGCCGAGGCGGGCGAGGCGGAGCTCGTACGGCTGGTCGGCAAGGCCCACGGCCACGGGCTCTACCGGATGGCGCTGGGCCTGGACGACCGGCCGGTGGTCGCCGAGCGGGACGCCAAGTCCGTATCGGTGGAGGACACCTTCGACGTGGACCTGCACGACCGGGTGCGGGTGCGCGCCGAGGTGGAGCGGCTGGCCGTCCGGTGCGTGGAACGGCTGCGCGGCGCCGACCGGTCGGGCCGCACGGTGGTGCTGAAGGTACGCCGCTACGACTTCTCCACCCTGACCCGCTCCGAGACCCTCAGAGGCCCCACGGACGACCCCACCGTGGTCCGTGAGGCGGCGGGGCGGCTGCTGGAGTCCGTCGACACCACGGGCGGCGTACGGCTCCTGGGGGTCGGCGTCACAGGTCTTGCCGACTACACCCAGGAGGATCTGTTCGCCCAGGCCGCCGACGCCCGGGAGCTCGCGCAGCGGGCACAGGAGCACCGGACGCCGGTCATGGAGGGCGGCGAGGAGGAGGCCGCCCCGGAGCCCGAGGCGGACAGCGCCGAACTGCTCGCCGCGCGGCGCTGGCCCGCCGGGCACGATGTGCACCACGAGGAGCACGGGCACGGCTGGGTACAGGGGAGTGGCATCGGCCGGGTCACCGTCCGGTTCGAGGAACCGTGGAGCGAGCCCGGCCGGGTCCTCACGTTCCGGATCGACGATCCGCTGCTGCGGCCCGCCGATCCGCTGCCGCTCGTCCGCGAGGCGGCCGACTACTCCTCCTGGCCCGCCAGCCTGCCGAAGTCCCGGTCGGAGGGCGTCGCATCCTCCGGAGGCGGGGAGTCCAGCCCGTAGTGGCGGTAGAGCTGCAGTTCCTGCTCGGGCGAGAGGTGCCTGCCGACGCCGAAGTCCGGCGCGCCCTTGATCAACGCGCGGTCGAAGGGGACGCGCAGCGCGTCCTCGACGAATTCGCTGGGCTCCAGCGGGACGAAGGCGTCCCTGCTGAACAGGCCGGTGCGCACGGCCGCCCACTCGGGCACACCCGTCGCGTCGTCGAGATAGACCTCATCCACCGTTCCGATCTTGGCGCCCTTGCGATCGAATGCCTTGCGGCCGATCAGGCGGCGCGGATCGATATCGGTCTGCACGGTGCCTCCCACTGGTCGCGGCTGCTCAGGGTGGTTCCTGTCGCCCCACCAGCACCACAGAAGTGCAGATCCGTGGTGTCGGCCACTCGAGAGCTCCGGCGCGGTGGCCGCTGGTAGGCTGGCAGTGGCTGCTGACCCCGTGCGGGAGAGTCCTCCGGTGCGGAATCCGGAGGCGCCGAAGGAGCAACTCCTCCCCGGAATCTCTCAGGCCCCCGTACCGCACGGTTGAGGTCACTCTGGAAAGCAGGGCAGTTCCGCGCGGGCGAAGGCTCGAACGGGCTCGACCCTCACCGACGGTGAAAGTCGGCACGCCTACGGGCGGGCCGGTGAAGCTCTCAGGTTGAGATGACAGAGGGGGAGGCCGTTCGGGCACCCGCGCCGTGGTGCCCCTCGCAGGTCGTGACAGACCAGGAGGCCTCCACCATGACCCCCCGTCGCACTCCGCTCTCCCAGCTGGAGCAGGGCATTCCGTTCGAGCAGCGCCACATAGGGCCCGACGCCGGGGCCCAGGCGAAGATGCTCGCCCAGGTCGGCTACGGCTCCCTCGACGAGCTCACCGCCGCCGCGGTGCCCGACGTGATCAAGAGCGCGGAGGCCCTGGGTCTTCCCTCGGCACGCACCGAGGCGGAGGTCCTGGCCGAGCTGCGGTCGCTGGCCGACCGCAACCAGGTGCTGGCCCCGATGATCGGCCTCGGCTACTACGGCACCTTCACGCCGCCCGTCATCCTGCGCAACGTCCTGGAGAACCCCGCGTGGTACACGGCCTACACGCCGTACCAGCCGGAGATCTCCCAGGGCCGGCTCGAAGCCCTCCTGAACTTCCAGACGATGGTCGCCGAGCTGACCGGGCTGCCCACCTCCGGCGCCTCCCTGCTCGACGAGGGCACCGCGGCCGCCGAGGCGATGGCCCTCGCCCGGCGCGTCGGGAAGGTCAAGAAGGGCGTCTTCCTGGTCGACGCCGACACCCTGCCCCAGACCGTCGCGGTCATCGAGACCCGCGCCGAGCCGACCGGCGTCGAGGTCGTCGTCGCCGACCTGAGCGACGGCATCCCCGCCGAGATCGCCGAGCGCGGCGTCTTCGGCGTCCTGCTCCAGTACCCGGGCGCCTCCGGTGCCGTGCGCGCCATCGAGCCCGTCATCGAGCAGGCCCACGAGCTCGGCGCGATCGTCACCGTCGCCGCCGACCTGCTGGCCCTCACGCTGCTCACCTCGCCCGGCGCGCTCGGCGCCGACATCGCGGTCGGCACCACCCAGCGCTTCGGCGTCCCGATGGGCTTCGGCGGCCCGCACGCCGGGTTCATGGCGGTCCGCGAGAAGTTCGCCCGCTCCCTGCCCGGCCGCCTCGTCGGCGTCTCCGTCGACGCCGACGGCAACAAGGCCTACCGCCTGGCCCTCCAGACCCGCGAGCAGCACATCCGCCGCGAGAAGGCCACCAGCAACATCTGCACCGCGCAGGTGCTGCTCGCCGTGATGGCCGGGATGTACGCGGTCTACCACGGCCCCGAGGGGCTGCGGACGATCGCCCGGCGCACCCACCGCTTCGCCGCGATCCTGGCCGACGGCCTGCGGAGCGCCGGCGCCGACGTCGTGCACGACGCGTTCTTCGACACCCTGACCGTGCGCGTCCCCGGCAAGGCCGCGGACATCGTCGCCGACGCCCGCGAGCGCGGGGTCAACCTCCGTCTCGTCGACGCGGACCACGTCTCCGCCGCCTGCGACGAGACCACCACCCGCGCGCAGATCTCCGCCCTCTGGGCGGCCTTCGGCGCCGAGGGCGACATCGAGGCGCTGGACGCCACGGTCTCCGACGCCCTGCCCGAGGGGCTGCTGCGCTCCGACGACATCCTGACCCACCCGGTCTTCCACCAGCACCGCTCCGAGACGGCGATGCTGCGCTACCTGCGCAAGCTCGCCGACCGCGACTACGCGCTGGACCGCGGCATGATCCCGCTCGGCTCCTGCACCATGAAGCTGAACGCGACCGCCGAGATGGAGTCGATCACCTGGCCCGAGTTCGGCGCGCTGCACCCCTTCGCCCCGGCCGAGCAGGCGCAGGGCTTCCTCACCCTCATCCGTGAGCTGGAGGAGCGCCTCGCCGAGGTCACCGGCTACGACGCGGTGTCCATCCAGCCCAACGCCGGCTCCCAGGGCGAGTTCGCGGGTCTGCTGGCCGTCCGGGCGTACCACCGGGCCAACGGCGACGACCAGCGCACCGTCTGTCTCATCCCCTCCTCCGCGCACGGCACCAACGCCGCCAGCGCCGTCATGGCGGGCATGAAGGTCGTCGTGGTGAAGACCGCCGACGACGGCGAGGTCGACATCGCCGACCTGCGCGCCAAGATCGAGCAGCACCGCGACGAACTGGCCGTGCTCATGATCACCTACCCGTCCACGCACGGGGTGTTCGAGGAGCACGTCGCCGACATCTGCGGCGAGGTCCACGACGCCGGCGGCCAGGTCTACGTCGACGGCGCCAACCTCAACGCGCTGGTCGGGCTCGCCAAGCCCGGCAAGTTCGGCGGCGACGTCTCGCACCTGAACCTGCACAAGACCTTCTGCATCCCGCACGGCGGCGGCGGCCCCGGCGTCGGCCCGGTCGGCGTCCGCGCGCACCTCGCCCCGTACCTCCCCAACCACCCGCTCCAGCCGGCCGCGGGCCCGGAGACCGGTGTCGGCCCGATCTCGGCCGCCCCGTGGGGCTCGGCGGGCATCCTGCCGATCTCGTGGGCGTACGTCCGTCTGATGGGCGGCGAGGGGCTCAAGCGGGCCACGCAGGTCGCCGTGCTGGCCGCGAACTACATCGCCAAGCGCCTGGAGCCGCACTTCCCGATCCTGTACAACGGCCCGGCCGGACTGGTCGCGCACGAGTGCATCGTGGACCTGCGCCCGATCTCGAAGGCGACCGGCGTCTCCATCGACGACGTGGCCAAGCGCCTGATCGACTACGGCTTCCACTCGCCGACCATGTCGTTCCCGGTGGCCGGCACGCTGATGATCGAGCCGACGGAGAGCGAGGATCTCGCGGAGCTCGACCGGTTCTGCGACACCATGATCGCGATCCGTGCCGAGATCGAGAAGGTCGCGTCGGGGGAGTGGAGCGCGGACGACAACCCGCTGGCCAACGCCCCGCACACCGCGGCCGCGCTCGGCGGCGACTGGGACCACGGCTACAGCCGTGAGGAGGCCGTCTTCCCGGCCGGGGTGTCCGCCGCGGACAAGTACTGGCCGCCGGTGCGCCGGATCGACGGGGCCTTCGGCGACCGGAACCTCGTCTGCTCCTGCCCGCCGCTGGACGCGTACGACGACTGAGCCCGCCTGTCGTAGGGCGTGCGCCGTGAGCGGCGTACGCCGGACATGCGTCGGGGCCGGTGCGGAGATCTCTCCGGGCCGGCCCCTTCTCGTACGACCGCTCTCAGGCGGCCTTCACCACGCGGCCGGCTGCCAGCGGCCGGTGCGGGGCGATGATCTGCCCGTCGGGCAGCAGTTCGCCGGTGTCCTCGAAGAGCAGGACGCCGTTGCACAGCAGGCTCCAGCCCTGTTCGGGGTGGTGGGCGCTCAGGCGGGCGGCCTCCCGGTCGGGTGAGTCGGCGGTGGGGCAGGTTGGCTGGTGCTGGCACATGGATGGGTTCTTTCGCTGCGTCGAGTCGAGTGTCCTGCGGCTGGATGAGGTGTTCATGGCCGCCCCCGTATCAGTCGGTCCGGTCCCAGTGTTGCCCTACGGGGAAGAATCCGCAGGGATTTCGCTGCAGCACCCGTACTCCTCCCATGACGCATCACCCGCGCGGACGGTTCAGCGCAACTGCACTGTCCCTTTGGGTGGTTCGGGGGGGCCGGATGGGGCTAGTCCGAGTGGGCAGCGCAGCGCCCCCGCAGTGAACCCCGCCGCGCCCGGCGTGCCGGGCGGATCGGGGCAGCCGCGGGGGCGGTGTGCCGGGACGGTGCCGGTCAGGCCGAGCTGAGGAGCGGCCCGGGCGCCACGCGCAGCGAGATGACGGGCAGCAGATCGGCGACGCGGTGCGGGCGATGGGCGGCGATGCCCGGCGGGGCCGGCGCCAGGGGCACCAGGACGTCCGTCGGCGCGAGCACCCCGCCGGCGGGATCGGCCTCGGTGTCGCCGTGCAGCCAGAGGGTGAGCATGTACAGCTCCGGGATGGACAGCAGCCGCGCCTGGCAGCCGGTGGCCGACGCCTCCGCCTGCCGGACGGCCAGCTCGGTCGAGGCGAGGTAGGGCCCCTCGAAGAAGTGCGAGAACGTCCAGCCGTCGGGGGTGAGCACGGTGTCCGCGGCGGCGACCGCGCGGCCCTCGCTCCTGATCAGGAAACGCCAGGCCGCGAGCCGGGTCAGGGGCGCCTCCCCGGTGGGAGCGATCCGGTCCAGCACATGCACCGGAAGCGGCAGTTCAGGGCTCAGCGGTCCCTGGACGGACCGGAGAGCGGAGGTTCGGGCTTCGCGGACGGCGGTGGGAGAACCGAGGGCCGCGAGAACGCTGCGCAGGGCGGGCGCGGGAGCCGGAGGGACATGCAGCGGCATAGTGGGTCGCCTCTCACTTCGGAGACACGGTGGAGCTTGGGCGGGTGCAGACGGCGCTGTCGGCGTGCGGGCCAGAGGAGGCCGGTGACGGGCGAGTCGTATCAACTCTCTGCCTCGTTGAGCGGAGTTTATATGACGCGTGTTCACACAGTGTTTCCGCTAGCAGTCGCGGATATGTCGCACAAGGCGTCATCCAGCCTTCGAAACGCGGTATTCCTGATGATTTGGTCTGCCGCGGTCGACGTCGACCTGGCACTCTTCCGATGGCACGGACGGCCGAAACTCGTCGGCGTTTCCACCACGCATGCACCGGCTGAAAATGCCGGGTGCCGCATGCCGGGGGAATGTGCCTCCGGTCTCCTTCAACCAGACTATCGGGTATCGGAGGCCCGTGGGGGCGTTACGGATCACTCTCGCTGGGCATTATCGATCGTGATGCGAGCGGCCTGGGCCGCGGGCCGCCCACGGGAGGAGGGACCCCTCGATGGGGGAGAAGGTCGTGGCGGGAGCCTTTGACCTGTCCGATCGACAGGCGTACCGCACGAAGCTCAACCGGTGCCTGGAGGGGCTGGGCAGACTCCTGGCGGAGCGGAGGTTCGACCGTCCGCGGAACCTGATGGGGCTGGAGATAGAGCTGAATCTCGCGGGTTCCGACGGGATGCCTCGGATGATGAATCAGCAAGTGCTCCAGCGCATCGCGAGCCGGGATTTCCAGACCGAACTGGGGATGTTCAATCTCGAAGTGAATATCGTTCCGCACCGCCTCGGCGGCCGCGTATTCGATCAGCTCTCGGAGGAGTTGCGGACCGGCCTCGCCTATGCCCACCGCAAGGCGGGGGAGGTGGACGCGGGGATCGTGATGATCGGAATCCTGCCCACCTTGGGGGAGCACGACGTGGTCTCCGCGAATCTCTCGGACGTGGACCGCTACACCCTGCTCAACGATCAGATGGCGGCCGCCCGGGGGGAGGAATTCGCCCTGGATATCGAAGGCGTCGAGCGATTGGTCTGCACCTCGCCCTCGATCGCCCCGGAATCGGCCTGCACCTCGGTGCAACTGCATCTCCAGGTGACCCCGGCCAGGTTCGCCGACGTCTGGAACGCCGCCCAGGCGATCACCGGCGTCCAGATCGCGCTGGGCGCCAACGCGCCCTTCCTGTTCGGCAAGGAGCTGTGGCGCGAGTCCCGGCCGCCGCTGTTCCAGCAGGCCACCGACGTACGGCCGCCGGAGCTGGCGAACCAGGGCGTGCGCCCCAGGACCTGGTTCGGGGAGCGCTGGATCGGCTCCGCCCACGAGCTGTTCGAGGAGAACCTGCGCTACTTCCCGCCGCTGCTGCCGATCTGCGACGACGAGGATCCGCTGGAGGTGCTGGACGAGGGCGGGGTGCCCGCGCTGGGCGAGCTGGTGCTGCACAACGGCACCGTCTACCGCTGGAACCGCCCGGTGTACGGGATCGCCGACGGCGTTCCCCATCTGCGGGTGGAGAACCGCGTGCTGCCCGCCGGGCCGACGGTCACCGACGTGATCGCCAACGCCGCCTTCTACTACGGGCTCGTGCGGGCGCTCGCCGAGGAGTCCCGGCCGGTGTGGAGCCGGCTGCCGTTCGAGGCCGCCGAGGAGAATTTCACCGAGGCCTGCCGGCACGGCATCGAGGCCGAGCTGCTCTGGCCGCGCCCGGGTCGCTCCGGCGGGCTGGCCAGGATCCCCGCCGTACAGCTGGTGCGGGAGGAGCTGCTGCCGCTGGCCGCCGCGGGCCTGGACGCCTGGCACATCGAGCCCGCGGACCGGGACCACTATCTCGGCGTGATCGAGGAGCGTTGCAAGCGGCGCGTCAACGGGGCCTCCTGGCAGGTCGCCACGTACGACCGGGCCCTGGAGGCCGGGCTCGGGCGGGAGGCGGCACTCGCGGCCATGACACGGCGCTACGCGGAGCTGATGCACGCCGGGGAGCCGGTGCACACCTGGCCGGTGGGCTTCCCGGCGCCCTGAGGGCCCCGCTCGCGGGTGAGTGACGGGGCCGGCCCGTGGCCCCGTCACCGCTGTGCGGCGTGCGGCCCGGGGGATCTCCGGGAACCGTCACTCCTGTGCGGCGCGGCCGTTCTGGCCCGCCGCCATGATGGCCTGGAGGATCACCGCCTGGATCTCCGCCGGGTCGCTCACCTCGTAGCCGTCGCCGCCGGTGACCCGGGCGATCTCGGCGACCTCGTCGCGGTCCGCGTCCGGGCCCACCGCGATCGCGATGACCGGGACGGGGCGCTCCGGGTCGACGAGTTCCTTCAGCTCCGCTACGAGCCCGCTGCGCGAGATGCTGTTCGTGTCCTGGTTGGAGCCGTCGGTGAGAATCACCAGGGCGTTGAACTTGCCCTTCACATACGTCGACCGGGCCTCCTTGTACGAGGCCAGCGTCGTGTCGTACAGCCCCGTCGCGCCGCCGGGCACCGGCCGCAGCCCCGCGAACGCGGCCGTGAGTCTCTCCCGGTGGGTGCCACCGCCCTCGGCCGGGTCGCCGAGCCGTTCCGTCTCCATGAGCCGCCGGTAGTCCTTCTCGCCGTCCAGCGTGGTGGCGAACTCCCACAGCCCGATCTCGTCGTCCGGGGTGAACTGGCCCAGCGCCTGGATCAGCGACTCCTTGGTGACGTCCATCCGGGACTGGTTCCGGCCCGGCACGAGGGTCGCCATGGAGCCGGAGGCGTCGACCACCGTGGTCAGCCGGGCGCTCTGCACGGTGATCGTCCACATCCCGAGCGTCTCCTGGAGTTCCTCGGTCGAGGGAGCCTCGGCGACCGGTTCGGCGTACGGCTGGGGCTTTCGGCCGCCGGCCGCCGCGACGAGGGAGTCCTTCGCGGTCCCGTCGCCGGCCCGGAACCCGTGCCGGGCGAAGGTGGCCTGAGCCTTCGCGTCGCCCAGAAGGTTCATGAAGCGCAGGGCCGCGCGGGACTCCGCGGTGCTCAGCCGCACCTCGTTCACCAGCGTGTACGGGTAGTCCAGCAGCACGGTGCCGTCCTTCGGGTAGAAGAGGTCCAGCCTGCCGGCGCCGGTCGCCTCCGCGTTGTGCGCGAAAGCCGCCTGCTCGGAGATCAGGACCGCTTGGTTGCGCTTCGGATTGCCCTCCTCGGCCCCGGACGTGCTCCGTGCGAGGGTCTCCAGCACGTGGGCATCGCCGTCCGACATCCGCTCGGCGAGCACCTTCGCGGTCTGGGCGACCCGGGTGTCGCTGTCCCCGCCCTGCCGCGCGGACGAGGCGCCGATGCCGGCGAGCGCCAGCAGCCCGGTGGCGCTGCGCGCCGGGTCCGCGGCGCCGAGGCGCACCCGGTCCGAACCGAGAGTCCCGGCTACCAGCTCGGCCCAGGTGTACGTCTTCCCGGGCCAGCCCAGCGACCGTGAGGCGGACGGCACCATGGCCAGCGCCACCGGAGAGGAGGCCACCGAATCGGACGGGGAGACGGGAACGCCCTCGCCCAGCCCCTTGGCCCGCTCCAGCCACAGGTCGGAGTCGGGCAGCCAGACCTGGAAGTCGGGTTCCGCGTCGCCCGCCGCGAGGGCTTCGGCGACCTTGTGCGCGTCCCGGGCCAGCACCTCCACCGCGAGGCAGCGCCCGTCGGCCTTCACCTCGTCCGCGCGGGCCTGCTCGGCCATGGAGCGTACGGCGGGGGCGATGTCCGGGGACGCGACCACGGACAGGTGCACGGCGGAGTCCTCGCAGGACTCGGAGAACGACAACAGACCGCCCTTGGCCGCTACCGCCGTTCCCGTCGCCACGGCGAGGACGAGCACGGTGGCGATGACGACCGTACGGCGTCGGCGCCGGGTGCTCGGGCGGTCCCGGCGTCCCTCCGCCGCGTAGCCGTCGGGCAAGCTATGACGTCCCATGTCGGTGGTGCCCCTCCTTGAGGATGAAACAAGGAAAAGGGGGCCCCGACCATCAGTGATGGTGGTCGTCCCCCGGCCTGTCACGCATGATCTTCGTACCTGTATTCGAGACCCTAGCGGGACGGTCGGTGGGATGAGACGCGATTGCAGAACAAAAGGCAGGTGTGCAGGTGGAGGCCGGGCGCGTGGCTGATTCTTTTCCCCAAGAGGCCGTGTCACGAAGGATCTTGCGGTCCGAGGTGGTGCTGGTCCTGGCGCTCTCCCTGGGTGCGAGCGCACTGTCGGCCCTCATCAGTTTCATCGGATCACTGACGAAACCGGGAGGATTGAAGGACCAGGCGGCGACACTCAACGGCTCGTACGCTCCGGGCCGCCCATGGCTTGATCTGGCATGGCAAATGTTCGGGATCGCAACGGCTCTGGTGCCGGTCGCGCTGGTCGCGCATCTGCTGATCCGGGAGGGTGCGGGCCTGCGGGCCATCGGCTTCGACCGGGCCAGGCCCTGGTTCGACCTCGGCCGGGGAACCCTGGTCGCGGCCGGCATCGGCAGCGCGGGCCTCGCCTTCTACCTCGTGGCCCGCGCCACCGGATTCAACCTGACGGTCGTTCCCGAATCCCTGCCCGAGGTCTGGTGGAAATTCCCCGTACTGATCCTCTCGGCGATCCAGAACTCCGTGGTGGAGGAGGTCATCGTCGTCGGGTATCTGCTGCGCAGGCTCGGGCAGTTGGGCTGGACGCCGATGGCCGCCCTGGTGGCCAGCTCCGTGCTGCGCGGGTCGTACCACCTGTACCAGGGGATCGGCGGCTTCATCGGCAACGTGGTGATGGGCGTCGTCTTCGTGCTGCTCTACCGGCGCTGGGGCCGGGTCGGGCCGCTGGTCGTCGCGCACGCGCTCCTGGACATCGGGGCGTTCGTCGGTTACGCCCTGCTCGCGGGCCGGGTCGACTGGCTGCCGACGCCCTGAGCACCATGCCGTGTGGGGGGTGGACTCCAAGCGGGCCCCGTCGTCAGAGGGCGGTGAGCAGTTCTCCGTCGATCACCGTGACCGCGGTGCCGGTCAGCAGGGTGCGCTCGCCGCGCAGCGCGGTGCGGACCAGCCCCGAGCGGGCGGACGCCTGCAGTCCGGTGAGGTCGTCGCGGCCGAGGCGGGCCGACCAGAAGGGGGCCAGCGCGGTATGGGCGCTGCCGGTGACCGGGTCCTCGTCGATGCCGACGCCCGGGAAGAAGCCGCGCGAGACGTAGTCGTAGCCCCGGGCGGGGTCATCGGCCGCGGCGGTGGCGATGACGCCGCGCCGGGAGTGGGCCACCAGGGCCGCGAAGTCCGGGGCGAGCGCCCGCACGGTCGCCTCGTCGCGGAGCTCGACGAGCAGGTCGCCGATGTGCTCGCCGGTGTCGTGCACCGAGACGGGGTCCGCCCCGAGGGCGTCGGCGAGGCCGTACGGCACCGGCTCCTCGGTCAGCGGGGAGGTCGGGAAATCGAGGGTGAGGGAGCCGTCCGGGTGGGCGGTCGCGGTCAGGGTCCCGCAGCGCGCGGCGAAGCGCACCGGGCCGGTGGCCAGACCCGTGGTGTGCAGGACGTGGGCGGTGGCGAGCGTCGCGTGCCCGCACATGTCCACCTCGGTGGCCGGGGTGAACCAGCGCAGCGCCCAGTCGGCCGTGCCGCCCGGCGGCATCGGGTGGGCGAAGGCCGTCTCGGAGAGGTTGACCTCGGCGGCGATCTCCTGAAGGCGTTCGGCCGCGGGGAACGCGCCGCCCTCCAGCAGAAGCACGCCGGCGGGGTTTCCGGAGAAGGGGCGGTCGGTGAACGCGTCGACGATGCGAATCCTCATGAGGCGACCGTAGATCGCCCGCGCGGAGACGGACCAAGGCCAATTCCGGGTGTCTGGCCCCTGCCCGTCACGCCGCGGGCGCGCGCCGCGTCCGCCCGGGGGTCGCTGCCCGCCCACCGCTGCCCGGGCCGCCGCGTCCGGAGGGGATCGGTCGCTCACCGATGACTCCCCGGGCCCGGGGGAGTCACCAGAGAGGAGAACGTACGCTCCCGGCATCGGAGGGCGTACCCACCGAGTACGGGAGAGAGTGGCATGCGCACCCTTGCGATCACCCAGAACATCACCGTCGACGGCGCGGTCGAAATGATCACCGACTGGTTCGATCCCCAGGGCCAGGCGCGCGAAGACATGAGCGACGTCCTGGAGGAGAGCCACCGGCAGGACGACCGTGCCGACGCGCTGCTCCTCGGGCGGCGGACGTTCGAGGACTTCCGCGGCTACTGGCCGCTGCAGACCGAGGACCCCACGGGCATCACCGCCTACCTCGACCGGGTCGCCAAGTACGTCGTCTCCGGTACCCTCACCGACCCCGGATGGCAGAACTCGACGGTGCTGAAGGGCGATCCCGTCGAGGAGGTGCGCCGGCTCAAGGCCGAGGAGGGCGGCAAGGACATCGTCGTCACCGGCAGCATCACCCTGGCGCACACACTGATCGCGGCCGGGCTGGTCGACGAGTACCGCCTCTTCGTCTACCCCACTGTCCAGGGCCGCGGGAAGGGCCTGTTCCCCGACGGCTACGAGGTTCCCCGGCTGCGGCTCCTGGAGTCGAGGGCGTTCCGCAGTGGGATCACCCTGCAGCGGTACGCCCCGGCCTGAGCTCGGCCGGCGTCCGGCCGGGCCGGGTGTCGAGCGACCAGGTGTGCGTGCAGCCGGGGCACTGGAGGTGCAGGACCGGACCCTTGTTCGAGATCAGGTAGCGCCAGTGCTCGCCGCAGGTGCGCCGGTCCGCGCAGGTCGCGCAGTGGCGGGCGTCGTCGCAGGCGGGACAGGCCACCCAGGCGCGGCGGGCGTGGTCCGCCTGCGGATCAACGGGCAGCCGCACGGCCCGGATCCTCGTCCGGCAGGACACCGGCGGCCACCAGCCGGTCGTAGGTGCGCTGCTGATCCGCGTCCAGGCCCGAGTAGAGCAGGGCGTAGGCCTCGTTCTCGCTGCGGAGGGCGGCCGCCGGATCCCAGTCGGGCCCCAGCGCGGCGACGACCTCGGCCCGTCGTCGCGCTTCCTCGAAGGTCAGGTCGATGGTGAAGGGGATGAGGTCGGCTGTTCTGTCCTGCCTGTCCTGATGCATGGCCACGCTTCCGGTGTGGGGGGTGAAACCTCACCATCTGTACCAGGCCCACGCGGGGCCAGGGAAGGGTGACCTAAGTCGCCCGACCGGGCTTCTGTCCCGCCGCCCAGGAACCGCGTCCTCGGATCGGCGGGCGAGGACGGGCGGTTGTCCGTACGGGGGCCGCGGAGGCCGCCCCGGTCCGCGCGCGCCGCTGTGGCGCACCTCATGGCCATGGTGGCCGCGAAGGAGAACGGGAAGGCGGGCCGAGGCGAGGTGCACGGCTCGCGGCCAGGGGTTTCCGGCCACGAAGCGAGGGCCCGGTGGCGCGGGAGGTCCCGGCCGTCCGCACGGCTCGGCCGCATGAGCCGTACGGACAGGGGAGCCGCGTCACGCGACGGCGGTGCCCTCCAGCTCGACCAGCAGCCCGGGGACCGCCAGTCGCGTCACCCCGAGCAGGGTGCTGGCCGGCGCCACCCCGGCCGCGCCCAGCCGGCCCGCCAGCCCGCCGTAGTGCTGGAGGAGCAGATCGACGTCGGTCGTGCAGACGTTGAGGCGGACGAGGTCGGCGAGCGACATGCCCGCCTCGCTCAGGACGGCCTCCAGGTTGTCGATGCTCAGCGCCAGCTGCGCAGCCATGTCGCCTTCGTGCTGGGGCTTCCCGTCGGCGCTCGTCGCGGTCTGCCCCGAGATGTACAGGGTCCGGGACTGCCCGGAGACGACTTCACCCTGGTTGAACCCCACATCCAGCGACCAGGTCACCGGGTTGACGGCCGTTCGTTCCACTGCCACTTCAGCTCCACTCGGTTCGATTCGCGAGGATGACGTACGTCCTTCGGCTCGGCGGCCGCCGGCTTCGACGTCGTACAGGGGAGCCTTCCAACGAATCACGACACCCTTGGTCACGTATTTCGCTACGGTTCCCGCATGCGCGCCGACCGACTGGTCTCGCTGGTACTGCTGTTGCGCCAGCGCGGCCGGCTGACCGCCGACACGCTGGCCCGCGAGCTGGAGGTGTCCACCCGGACCGTGCTGCGCGACATCGAGGCGCTGTCCGCGGCCGGCGTCCCCGTCTACGCCGAACGCGGCCGGCACGGCGGGTTCGCGCTGCTGCCCGGCTTCCGGACCGAGCTCACCGGGCTGAACCACGACGAGGCCCTCGCCCTGCTGGCCGCCGGATCGGGGCGCGGGGACCAGGTGTTCGGCCTCGGGTCCGCGCTCGCCTCGGCCATGCGGAAGGTGGTCGACGCGCTGCCCGAGAGCCATCAGGCCGCCGCGGGCGACGCGGCCAGGCGCTTTCTCGTCGACCCGGAGACCGACCTGCTCTCCCGCCGCCCGGTCGCCGACGAGGTGCCCGGCGCCACCATGATCGCGGTCCGCCGCGCCGTGCTCGCCGGGCACAAGCTGCGGATCCACTACGCGGCCACGGGCGAGGCCCCGCGGTGGCGCACGGTGGACCCGATCGGCCTGGTCACCGTGCGGGACCGGGGTTATCTGCTGGCCACGAGATCCGGCGCGGACCGCACCTACCGGCTGTCACGCGTGCTGGCCGCCGAGGAACTTCCCGAAGCGGCACAGCGGCCGGACCGGGTCGACCTGGACCGGATCTGGCGGGAGCGCACCGCGCGGTTCCTCTCCGACGACCACATCACCGCGCTGGTCCGCGTGAGCCCGATGCGGCGCGAGGAGCTGTTGGGCACCGTGACGGCCGTACGCGCCGAGGGCCCCGACGTGGACGGCTGGTCGCGGCTGGAGGTCACCTTCCAGGATGCCCGGCACGCCGAATGGGCTCTGTGGCAGCTCGGCGCGGACGCGGAAGCTCTGGCGCCACAGTCCTTGCGCAGCGCCCTGCGCGACCGCGCCGCCACGATCGCCGCCCTCTACGCGGACCCGTCCTGACGGCAGGTCTTCGCCACCGGTGAGCCACCGGTCCGGGCCTTCTGTCGTCCGTCTTGTCATCCGATAGTTTCCGATATATCGTTGACGCATCGCGACAGATCAATGATGGAAGGAGCGTAGAGATGCGTTCACACGGACATGGATACGAGCACGGGCCGGGGCGCTACGGGCCCGGTCATCAGGGTCGGGGCGAGGGCGACGGCCGGCGGGCTGCTTTCGGGCCGTTCGGGCCGCCGTTCGGTGGTGGTCCCTTCGGGGGCGGACGCGGTCGGGGCGGCGGTCGGGGACGGGCGCGGCGCGGTGACGTGCGGGCGTCGATCCTGGCCCTGCTGAAGGATCGCCCGATGCACGGTTACGAGATGATTCAGGAGATCGGCGAGCGCAGCGGCGGGGCCTGGCGGCCCAGTCCGGGCTCCGTCTACCCGACGCTCCAGCTGCTGGAGGACGAGGGGCTGATCATCAGCGCCAGCGAGGGCGGCAAGAAGCTGTTCACGCTCACCGAATCCGGGCGGAGCGAGGCCGAGACCGGCCCGGAGGCTCCGTGGGAGGAGGCCGGGCGCGGTGTGGACTGGGAGGGCGTCAACGAGATCCGGCAGGCCGGATTCGGTCTGATGGAGGCGTTCGGGCAGGTCTGGAAGACCGGCTCGGCCGATCAGCGGCAGAAGGCGCTGACGGTCATCAACGACGCGCGCAAGAAGCTCTACCTGATCCTCGCCGACGAGCACTGAGCCATCGGGACGGCGGGCGGGACGTGAAGGTCGGCCGTGAGCGGATGGTGGCCTTGCGTCAAAGGCCCCGCGGGATCCATCCCGCGGGGCCTCTCGCGTACCGCGCGGGCGACGTCACGGGGCCACGAGCCCGCCCAGCTTCCGCAGCGACTCCTGAAGTGCCGCTGTCGCGGAGTCCTTGAGCTTGCCGCCCATCAGCGAGACCGCCGCGCCGGTGAACCCACCCTCGATACGCATCGTCGTGGCGTCGCCCTCCGGGGTCAGGGAGTACCGCATGGCCAGGCTGACCTGCATCGGGCCCTTACCCCGGGTCGCCAGCAGGCGGCCCTCCTCCAGGCCGTCGACCGTCCAGGTCACCTCGGCCGGGAAGCCCATGAGCTTCATGTTCTCCTCGTAGGCGGCCCCGAGCTTCAGCTCGGCCGGACCGCCCCCCGGGAAGCTGGTGTGGGTGGCGTTCCACTCCCCGTACGACGAGAAGTCCGTCAGGCGGTCCCAGACCTTCGCGGCGGGTGCCTCGATGCGTGCCTCGGCGCTGACTTCAGCCATGCGACCACCCCTGGTTCGTCCGGTATCGGTGTCGCGGAACGTAGCGGGGGCCGTGCCAACATTCAATACTGATGAACTGTCAGATCTGTTGGGGCTGCCGGTTCCGCCAGATCACCGCGGCGTCGAAGCTGTCCGACGCGCGGGGGTGGGGGCCGTCGTCATGGCAGTGGAAGGCCGTCCAGAAGAGATCGGCGGGCCGGGCGTCGTCGGGTGCGTACACGCGGTAGACGTACTGCAGCCCGTCCTGGGCGAGCAGGGCGACCATCCAGAACACCCGTTTCCTCCCCTTCCGTCCCAGCCGTGTCTGTCGTGGCGTGAGGGACGTGCGCGCGGGGGGCCGCGGTTGCCGCGAGGCGTGCGATGCAAGGCGGCGCGCGCCCCGGACCCCTCATGGTTGTGCCCCCGGCACGATCTCATCCGCAAGGATGACGGACCGCTCCGCTGTCCCCAACTTCGGTGGGATGCCCGATAGGTCGCTCCGGCGATGCCTTTCGGCCCCGGAACTGATGGGGTAGAGGTGTGCAAAACCGGACGCCGCGGATACCTGAACAGCCCGCACCGAACCAACCCGAACTCGATGCCCGCTTCACCGTCGAACTGGCATCGGTGCTGACGGGCGCGCGCAGGCGTGCGCTGCGCGACGGGGACCGCCAGATCGACACGGCCCACCTCCTGCATTCGCTGATCGAGACGGACCCCGCGGTTCGCGAGGCCTTCGACGCTGGCCCCCAACTGGCCAGAGTGCTCGGCTATCTCGTCCAGCGCAGCATCGGCTACGGACTCCGCTGGCAGGGCTCCGTCGAGGACTCCGGGGCCGTTCCGGTGGTGCGGGACCCGGCCGCCGACGGCTGGTCGCCGTCGGCCCTGGCCGCGCTGGAGGACGCGCTGTACCGTGCGGCGTCGCGCGGTGAGGCGCGGGTGGCCGGTCTCGATCTGCTCGCCGCGCTGGCCGCCGACGCCGATTCGCGTGCGGTGGAGGTGCTCGCCCGCGGGGGTGTGGACGCGCGGTGGCTGGCGGACCGGACGGCCGCGCTCACGGCCGAGGAGCCGCGGCCGTGACCGTGCCCGCGGTCGAGGAGGCGCGGCGCGGCGGGGGTCCGTCTCGACAGGTGTCACGGGGATGACGCTGCTGTCGACTGCTGCCATGATGTGCCGATGCACGCGTCTTCGGGGTTTCAGGGCAGAAGCGCCGGGCTGGGTCTCGCCCTGCTCTCGGCCTTTGCGTTCGGCGGTTCGGGAGTGGCGGCCAAGCCGCTGATCGAGGCGGGGCTCGACCCGCTGCACGTGGTGTGGCTGCGCGTCACGGGCGCCGCCGTCATCATGCTGCCGGTCGCCTGGCGCCACCGGAACCTCGTCACGGAACGCCCCGCCCTGCTCGCCGGGTTCGGCCTCTTCGCGGTGGCCGGGGTCCAGGCCTTCTACTTCGCGTCGATCTCCCGTATCCCGGTCGGTGTGGCGCTTCTGGTGGAATACCTGGCGCCCGCACTGGTCCTCGGCTGGGTCCGCTTCGTGCAGCGCAGGCCCGTCACCCGGGCCGCCGCCGTCGGTGTGGTGCTGGCGGTCGGCGGACTCGCGTGTGTCGTCGAGGTCTGGGCCGGACTCAGCTTCGATCTCCTCGGACTGCTGCTCGCCCTCGGCGCCGCCTGTTGCCAGGTGGGGTACTTCGTCCTCTCCGACCACGGCGGACAGGACGGCCGGGACGGCGAGGGCAAGCACGCCGAGCCCCCGCACCCCGTCGGCGTCATCGCGTACGGACTGATCGTCGGCTCGGCCGTCCTCACCGTCGTCGCCCGCCCCTGGGGCATGGACTGGGCGCTGCTCGGCGGCAGCGCGGGCATGAACGGCAACGAGGTCCCCGCCTGGCTGCTGCTCGGCTGGATCGTGCTGCTCGCCACCGTGCTCGCGTACGTCACCGGGGTCGTCTCGGTCCGGATGCTCTCGCCCCAGGTGGCCGGGGTCGTCGCCTGCCTCGAAGCGGTCATCGCGACCGGACTGGCCTGGGTGCTCCTCGGCGAGCATCTTTCGGCGCCGCAGCTCATCGGCGGATTCGTCGTGCTGACCGGTGCGTTCATCGCCCAGTCCGCCGCGCCGAAGCCGCCCTCGGGTCCGGTCGCCGCCGGGGCCGGCACCGGGGCGGTGGCCGGTCCGGTCGAGGGGGAGTTGTCCAACGATCGGGCCCCGCATTAGTGTGCTGAACATGCATCTGACTGTGCTGCCGCCGCCTGTCGCCTAGCGCGCGCGGCCGTTCCTGACGAAGACCGGGCTCGGGCAGTCCCCGAGCGGTTCGTCGCTGCCCGCGTGCGGAGCCGAGCGACCCACCACCCTGTTCTTCTTCTGGAGAAGTCACATGTCCATCCCTGTCTCATCCGCGCTGCCCGTCGGGCGGAGCCTGCTGTATCTCGTCGTCGCCGGAGTCGCCTGGGGCACCGCCGGCGCAGCCGCGTCCCTGGTCTTCCGCATCAGCGATCTCGGCCCCCTCGCCCTGTCGTTCTGGCGCTGCGTGGGCGGTCTCGTCCTGCTCGCCGGAGCGCTCGCGCTGCGCCCCCGCCGCGCGCCCCGGGAACCCGAGCCCCGGCGCCGCCGGCTGCTCCGCATCCTCGGCACCGGCATCGGGCTCACCGTCTTCCAGAGCGCGTACTTCGCGGCGGTCGAGGTGACCGGCCTCGCCGTCGGCACCGTCGTCACGCTCGGCGCCGGGCCCGTCCTGATCGCCGTCGGGGGGCGCCTGCTGCTGGGCGAACGTCTCGGCAGCGGCGGCCTGGCCGCCGTGACCGGCGCGCTGGCCGGGCTCGCCGTGCTGGTCCTGGGCGGCGAGGGCGGCGACGTCGTACCGGCCGGGGTGCTGCTCGCGCTGGTGTCCGCCTCCGGGTACGCGGCGATCACCCTGCTCACCCGGTGGCTCGGGCGGGACGGCGGCGGCGGTGACGCGCTGACCACCAGCGCCTGGGCGTTCGGCATCGGAGCGGTGGGCCTGCTGCCCATGGCCATGGCCGAGGGGCTGGTGCCGCACACCGCGGAGACCGGGCAGGTGCTGTGGCTGATGGTCTACGTGGCGGCGATCCCCACGGCGCTCGCCTACGCGCTGTACTTCGCCGGAGCGGCCGCCGTCCGAGCGGCCACCGTCTCCGTGATCATGCTCCTGGAGCCGGTGAGCGCGGCCGTCATCGCGGTGACCGTCCTGGGGGAGCGGCTGACGGCGGCCACGGTCCTCGGCACGCTGCTCCTGCTGACCGCCGTGGCCGGACTGGCCCTCGCGGAGGCGCGCGGCGCGGCGGCCGCCCGCCGGAAGGAGCCCGTGGCGGTCTGACGGGACCTGCCGGATGAGGTGGGCGGGGGCCGCGGCGGCGTTGGCCGTGCGGCCTCCGCGCGGTGGGGCCGCGGCGGCCCAGGCCCCCGGTCCTGCCGGTCTCCGCGCGGTGGCCACGGCTGTGCGGTGGCCACGGCCGCGGGGCCGCCGCCCGGCCATGGGGCGCGTTCGGTCATGGCGCGCGTTCGGTCATCGGGGCGCCGGCCGTGCGGGCGGCCTGCCTCCCTCGCCGTCAGAGTGCTGACAGATAGTCCGGTACGCCGATGGCCGGGTCCAGGTCGTCCGCGGGAACCGGCGGAGCGTAGCCCCGGGTGAGCGGCACGATGCCGGTCCAGTGAGGGAGGGAGCCGTCCTCGGGCTCGTCGTTGGGCCCGCCGGTGCGGACCTTCGCGGAGACCTCGTTCAGATCCAGCCGGATCACCGCCGTCGCGGCGAGCTCCTTGGCGTCGGCCGGGCGGGAGTCCTGGGAGCGGCCGGGCACCACCTGGTCCACGATCGCGTCCAGGGCGAGCCGTCGCTCCTCGGGGTCGGTCACCGTCACGGCCGTGCCGTGCACCACCACCGAGCGGTAGTTGATCGAGTGGTGGAAGGCGGACCGGGCCAGCACGAGGGCGTCGACATGGGTGACCGTCAGGCAGACCGGCAGCCCCGGATCCGCGCTCTTCGCCGACCGCAGCGGTCGCGAGCCCGTCGAGCCGTGGACGTACAGCCGCTCGCCTATCCGGCCGAAGAGGGTCGGCAGGACCACCGGCGCGCCGTCGCGTACGAAGCCGAGGTGGCAGAGGTAGGTCTCGTCGAGGATCGAGTGGACCAGCTCCCGGTCGTAGGAGGCGCGGTCCTTGGACCGGGTGGGGACCGTGCGGTCGGTGGGCCGGTAGGGGGCGGCGACGCCGGAGCCCGGGCTGTCGGCGTCGGCGCTGCTGGGCGTTGCGGCGTGCTGCATTGCCATCTCCATTGCACTAGTGCATACTATTGTTTGTGCTAGGAGAGTATCGGATCAGTGGGCGGCGCGCATCGGAGATTGCCGCCAGCGTGGAGCGCGGGGTCGGCTCCGGAGACCTCCCGCCGGGTCATGTGCTGCCCCCCATGCGGGAGTTGGCCGCGCACCTGGAGGTCAACCCCAACACCGTGGCGGCCGCCTACCGCACGCTGCGCGAGCGCGGGGTGATCGAGACGGCGGGGCGCCGGGGGAGCCGGGTGCGGCCCGCTCCGGCCAGCACCTCGCGCGGATCCCTGCGGATCGAGGCGCCTGCGGGCGTCCGGGACCTCGGCGAGGGCAATCCCGATCCGGAGCTGTTGCCCGGCCTCGGGCCGGCTCTGGCCGCGGCCGCCGCCGCCGACGCGGAGTGCCGCGGTCTGTACGGGCAGTCCCCGGTGGTCGCCGAGTTCGCCGCGTACGCCCGTGCCGCGATGGACGCCGACGGGGTCCCCGCCGGGCCGGTCGCCGTGACGTCCGGCGCCCTGGACGCGATCGAGCGGGTCCTCGCGGCGCACCTCAGGCCGGGCGACGCGGTGGCGGTGGAGGACCCCGGCTGGGGCAGTGTGCTCGACCTCGTACCGGCGCTCGGGCTGCGCGCGGTGCCGGTCGGCGTGGACGACTCCGGTCCGCTGGTCGCGGATGTGGAGCGGGTGCTGCGGGCCGGGGCGCGGGCCCTCGTGGTCACCGACCGGGCGCAGAACCCGACCGGTGCGTCGCTGGACGCCCGGCGCGCCCGGGAGCTGCGCGCGGTCCTCGCCCGCCACCCCGACGTGCTGCTGATCGAGGACGACCACGGGCACGCCATCGTCGACCTGCCGCTGCACGCGCTGGGCGGGGTGACGGCCCACTGGGCGTTCATCCGCTCGGCGGCCAAGGCGTACGGTCCGGATCTGCGGGTCGCCACGCTCACCGGGGACGCCGTCACGGTCGACCGGGTGGCGGGGCGGCAGCGGCTCGGGCCCGGCTGGGTGAGCCGGCTGCTCCAGCGTGCCGTGCTCCATCTGTGGACCACCGACGCCGTCGACACCCGTGCCGTGGCCCGCTCCTACGCCGACCGCCGGGACGCGCTCGTCCACGCCCTCGCGGAGCGTGGCGTGGCGGCCCGGGGGCGCAGCGGGATGAATGTGTGGGTGCCCGTGAGCGACGAGACCGGAGCCGTCGCCCGGCTGCTCCACGCGGGCTGGGCGGCGGCTCCCGGCGCCCGCTTCCGGCTGGACACGCCCCAGGCGGTGCGGCTCACCGTCTCCCCGTTGACCGCGGCGGACATCGGGCCCCTGGCGGACGCGGTGGCCGCCGCCGCGGGGCCGGCCCGGCCGGTCAGCTACGGCTGAGACGGGCGGCGTCCGGGTGTTCGGACGGCTCCGGCGGCACGGCCGCGAGGGCCCCGGGATCCGGGACGGCGGCCCGGCGGGGACGGCTCTGGGTGAGGGCCGCCCCGATGAGGACGACCACCGCCCCGACCGGGGTGTTCCAGCTCAGCTGTTCGCCGAGCAGCGCGACGCCCGCCGCCGTCGCGATCACCGGAATGAAGTACGTGACCATCTGGGCCGTCGTCGGACCGACCTCCTGGACCAGGCCGTACTGGAGCAGCACCGCGAGGCCCGTGCCCAGCGCGCCCAGAGCGAGGACGGACAGCGTCGGAAGCAGCGGGAAGGAGGTGGGCGCCGAGGTGAACAGCGGGGTCACCACGGCCAGTTGCATCGTACCCAGGAGGAGCTGGCTGCCCGTCAGCGCCAGCGTCGACGATCCGGTCCCGGCCAGGGTGCGGCGGACGTAGATCCAGCCGACCGGATAGCAGAACGAGGCGAGCAGCGCCATGCCCGTACCCGGCAGGTCGAGGCCGGAGAAGCCCTGCCAGGCGCCCAGCACCGTGAGAACGCCGAGGAAACCGACGCCCAGGCCGGCCACCCGGCGGCGGGTCGGGCGGTCCTCCGACAGGGCGACCACCGAGAGCACCATGCCCCACAGCGGCGAGGTCGCGTTGCAGATCCCGGCCAGTGTCGAGGGGATCGTCAGCTCCGCGTACGAGAAGAGCGAGAACGGCAGCGCGTTGAGGAGGAGCGCCGCGACCGTGAGGTGCCCCCAGGTCCGGGCCGAACGCGGCAGCCGCTCCCGGCGCATCGCCATCGCGGCGACCAGCACCGCCGCTCCTGCCAGCAGCCGGCCGAAGGTGACCTGGAACGGGGCGTAGCCCTCGGTCCCGACCTTGATCAGCAGAAAGCTGAACCCCCAGATGAGCGACAGCCCCGCGAACCGGATCCGCCAGTCGAGAGCAGGCCGCCGGCCGGCCGGTGCCGGCGTCGGCGGCACGGGCGGGGCGGGTGGCGGGGCTGATGCCGGGGTCGTGGCCCTCGGCTCGCAGGGAGCGCTCATGAGGTCCACTCTGACGAAGAGAACGTCGTAGAACAAGCGAATGTTTCTGCGGTCGATCGCGTAGCATCGCTTACATGTTGAACCTGGAGCGGCTGCGCACGCTGGACGCCCTCGCCCGGCACGGCTCGGTGAGCGGAGCGGCCGACGGGCTGCACGTCACGACATCGGCGGTCTCGCAGCAGATGGCCAAGCTGGAGCGCGAGGTCGGTCAGCGACTGCTCGCCAAGAACGGCCGGGGTGTCCGTCTCACGGATGCCGGCCGGCTCCTCGCCGACCACGCCGCGCGGATCCTGTCGCAGGTGGAGCTCGCCCAGTCCGACATCGAGGCCCAGCGGGGCGAGGTCGTCGGCGAGGTGCGGATCTGCGCCTTCCCGACCGCGGCCCGGGGACTGTTCCCCGCGACGCTCACCTCCCTGCGCGCGGACCACCCCGATCTCACCGTCCGTACCCGGGAGCTGGAGCCCGAGCAGGGGCTCCGCGCGGTCTTCCGCGGCGACGTCGACCTGGCCGTCGTGCTCGACTGGAGCAACAAGCGGCTGCCCGTGCCCGGTGGACTGACCAAGGCCGAACTCCTGGACGACGCACCGGACATCGCGATGCCGGCCGACCACCCGCTCGCGGACCGTGACGAGGTGGAGCTGGAGGACTTCGCGGACGACCCCTGGGTGTCCTGGCCCGAGGGCGAATTCTGTTACGACTGGCTGATGTTCACCCTGCGCTCACGGGGCATCGAGCCGCGCATCGCCCACCTGGCGGGCGAGCACCATACGCAACTCGCGCTGATCGCGGCCGGGTTCGGCGTCTGTGTGGCCCCCAGGCTGGGGCGCGGCCCGGTCCCCGAGGGGGTGCGCCTGGTGCCGGTGCGGCAGACCATGCGGCGGCACGTCCACGCGGTCTGGCGCACGGACGCGGACCGCCGCCCGTCGGTCCGTGCCGCCGTGGCGGCGCTGCGTGCGGCGGGTGCGGACGTGACGGCCTGTGGCGGGTGAACCGCTGGTCCCGCCTGAGCCCCGCCCCGGAGGTTCAGGTGAGATCGGCGAGCTTGCGGAAGTCCCAGGAGGTGATCTTCTCCGGGGTGAGCCGCAGCCAGGCGTGCCGTCCGTCGTGCGGCATCTCCGTCATGCCGAAGTACTTCACGGGGAACAGGCGCTCCGGCTCGGCGAGTTCGAGGCAGGGATCGCCCGTGCGGGGCGCCTCGCCGACGAACTCCGCCCGGCCGGTCAGCTCCACGCCCCGCAACTCCTCGTATCCTTCGCCGTCGTCCACGACCACCGCGATCCTGGCGTCCCCGCGCAGCTGGGACCAGCGCAGACTGCGCGTGATGGAGTACAGCCAGAGAGAGCCGCCGTCCCAGACGAACCACAGCGCGCCGATGTGCGGAGCGCCGTCCGGGCCGAGCGTCGCCACCCGGCAGGTGCGCTGTTCGGCGAGATAGGCGTCCCGCTCCTCGGGCGTCATCATGATCCGGCGGCCTCGTCGCTGGGTGTCGGTCATGGTCGCCCTCTCCGCCGAGATCTGACTAGGTGTCAGAAATGATGGACGCTCTTCCTTCGTGACGCAATGGCCGCTACTCTCGCGCGCCCGGTCCGTCCGCGAAGCCCGTCCCCAGGACAGGAGTGCCCGTGCCGTCGAGGGAATCACACGAGCGGCTCACCGCGCTGCTCGACCCCGCCACCACCGTCCTGCTGACCGTCGAGTGCCAGCAGGGCGTCGTGGGGCCGGACAGCGCCCTGCCCGAACTCGCCGCCGCCGCACGCTCGTCGGGTGCGCTGAACAACATCGCCCGTCTCGTCGCCGCCGCCCACGAGAGCGGCGTCCAGGTGATGCACGCGGTCGCCGAGAGCCGGCCCGACGGGCGCGGCGGCAACCGCAACGCCCGGCTCTTCCGCGCCGCCGCCCGGCTGCCCGTCCAGCAGCACACCGGCAGCACCGCCGTCCGGGTCGCGCCTCCCGTCGAGGTGGCCGACGAGGACCTCGTCGTCCGCCGGCTGCACGGCCTCTCGCCCCTGGCCGGCACCGACGTCGATCCGCTCCTGCGCAACCTCGGCTGCCGCACGCTCCTCGTCACCGGCGTCTCGGCCAACATCGCCGTCCCCAACGCCGTCTTCGACGCGGTCAACCTCGGCTACACGGCCGTCGTCCCGGCCGACGCCATCGCGGGGGTGCCCGCCGAGTACACCCCCGCCATGGTCCGCAACACGCTCGCCCTGGTCGCCACCGTCACCACCACGGACGCGGTCCTCGGCGCCTGGAAGCGGCCCTGCAGGCAGGGGGCGGCTACGCCAGCCTGATCGAGTCGCCCTCGACGGTGATCTCGCGGGCGGGCAGCGGCTGGGTGGCGGGGCCGCCGGTCGGGCTGCCCGTGGCGGCGTCGAAGGTGGAGTTGTGGCAGGGGCAGGTGATCGTGCCGGCCGAGACGTCCTTGACCGCGCACCCCTGATGGGTGCACAGCGACGAGAACGCCTTGAACTCACCCGGCTGCGGCTGGGTCACCACGACTTTCTGTTTCGCGAAGACCACGCCGCCGCCCTCGGGGATGTCCGCGGTCGCGGCGAGCACCGCACCGCCCTGACCGCCCTTGTCCTCGCCGCCGCTCCCGGGCTGCTCGACCGTGTCGGAGCCTCCCGAATCGTCCGATCCGCCGCACGCGGTGAGGGCGGCAGCCGCTCCGGCCGCTCCCACCGCGGCGACGACCGTGCGGCGTCCGAGGAGGCTCCGGTGCTCCTGCGTTGCGCTCATCGCGGCATTCCCTTCGTCGGTGTCGCCCGTCTCGGGCACGTCGGTCACAGGTACGTGCCCCGGGACCGCGATGTTCACGCCGACGACCGCGCCGTACGCCGGTGGCCCGTCCCCACCGCATACGGGATCACGCTCGTCGCGGTCCACGACGCGCAGGACCGCAGCCGTCGCCCACCGCATGGGCGGCGGACGCCGCGGACCGTGCGGCCGACGGCCCGCACGGCCCGGGTGCCCTGTGGTGCCCCGAACGGCGGTGAGGCCGTACCGGTCAGCGGACCGACAGCCGCACGAGACCGCCGCGTCCCTCCGGGGCGCCGGACACCCGCAGTGCCACATAGCGCGGGGAGCCCGAGGCACGCAGGCTGCGGACCCGGCCGTGACCGGACAGCGTGCCCTCCCGGCGGTAGCGGATCCCGTCGTCGCTGAACTCCACGGACAGGCCCGGGACTCGTCCGGCCGACCACTCGGCCTCCACCCGGCCCACCGCGCGCCGCGCCCCGAGGTCCACGACCATGCGGCCGTCGCGTCCCGGCCGCCACACCGTGTCCGGGTCACCGTCGACCGCCGCCGACGGCTCCGACATCCCCGTCGGCAGCGGCGCGTTCGGGAAGACGGCCCGGCCCAGGGCATGGTCCGTCGTCGGATACGGCTCGGCCCCGCGCACGGTGACCTCCGCACCCCGGCCCGGCCGCACCACCACCACCGCGCTGCGCCCCTGCGCCTCGACCCGCACCCGGCAGACCGGCCCGGCCAGCCGCACCGTGGCGGCGTCCACCACCTCGACCCGCAACCCGTTCGGCAGCGACCGCCCCGACAGCGGGACCAGCGTGAACCGGGGCGGCAGCAGCAGCGCCGAGGCCGCCTCCAGCCGCGCCTCGTACCGCAGCCCGTCCCGGGTCACCAGCTGCTCGCCCTCGTAGACCTCCCGGCGGCGGCCCTCCCGCACCAGGGAGACCGGGGTCCGCACCGCCTGGTCCGACAGGTTGAACAGGCTCAGATGCCCGTCCGTCACCGCCGCCCGCACCCTCTCGTCCCCGGCCGTGGGCGCCGGGCGGCGGGCGAGGTCGCGCAGGCCGGCGGCGGACACCCCGCTGTGGCCCTCCACGACCAGCGGACCCGCACCGCCCTCCGCCAGGACGATCGTGTCGCCGTACACCGCCAGCGGACCGCGCCCGCCGCGTACCACCAGGCCCGCGCGGCCGTCCACGTCCAGCCAGCCGCCCGTGCTGCGCAGCGCCGGGACCGGGCCGCTCGCCAGGTCCGTCCACCGCTCGCCGTCGTCCGACCCCTGCACCAGGTAGCCACGGCCCGCCGCGCTCTCCCAGCGCAGGGTGACCCGGTCCAGGGCACGGGGCTCGGCGAGGTCCACCGCCAGCCAGCTGTCGGGGCGCGGCCGGTCGGCGGTGGACACCGCCCAGCGGGTCGTGCCGTCGCCGTCCACGGCCAGCTCCGGTCCCCTGCCCGGCGCGGACGAGGAGGCCGTGGCCCGGCCGCCGCGCGCGAGGTCAGGCCCGTCGGCCCCGTCCCGGGCCTCCACGGCGAACAGCGAGTAGCCGTACGCCGGATCGGGCGTCACGCCCTGGACCCGCAGGTGACGGACTGTCGTACGGTCGAACGACAGCTCGTCGACGCGGCCCGTCGAGCCACCGGACGAGTCCCGGGACGCGACCGTGGCCGATCCCTCCGCGAAGCGGTACGTCCGCCGGCCGTCCAGGCCCGCCACACCCGGCATGGTGAGGTTGTGCACCTCCAGCCGCCCGCCCACGGTGTCCGGGCCGTCGGCGGCGTGGGCCACCGCGCCGGTGGGCAGCGTGGTGAAGCCCGCGAAGCCGTCCTTCAGCCGCAGCAGCGTCGCGCTTCCGTCGAACCCGTCGCGCAGCCGGGTGTGCGTGCGCACCGAGCGGCCGGTGACCTCCACGGCCGTCGAGGGCAGGAACATCGGCGTACCGCCGCTGATCCGGAACAGCCAGTCGTCGTGGCCCGGCTGCCACGCGAACTTCACGAACTTCGGCTTGGACACCGCGCCCGCCCAGGCGGCGGGGGACTGGTGGGACACCAGGCCGGGCCCCTCCCCGAAGTCCGTCACCCCGGAGGCGTACGCGAACAGCTCCCGCTGCGACAGCGGCACGACAGGACGGCCCGCCCCGGGCCACACGTGCAGCAGGTAGCTGATGGCCAGCTCGGCGCGGGCCTCCGGCTCGTACTTCGGCTCACCGGAGAACTTCGCCAGCCGGTGCTCCGGCGGGTACGCCTGGTAGGCCTCCAGCCGCGCCGCCAGGTCCTGTTCGGCGCGGGCCGCCGCCCGGTCGCCCATCACCCGGGACAGGAACGCCAGCGGGATCACGTCCCGGCCGTAGAGGTGCTCGCGGTCGTTGACCATCGGCATCAGCGGCTCCCCGGCGTCGGACATCACGCCGAGCAGGGTCCGCCACAGCGGCCCGGCGTTCGGCTGCCGGGTCAGCACCTCCGGCAGCGGCTCCCCGGCGGCGAGGAAGTGCGCCGCGTTGCGCCCCGAGGTCCGCCACAGCTCCGCCTGGTAGTGCGGGCCGAAGGAGCCGTGGTTCTCCACGATGAACGTGTCGTAGACGTTCCGGGCGGTGTTACGGGCCACCGGCACGCCGTCCACGCGGGCCGGGTTGGCGAGGTCGGCCTCCGGCAGCCCGGCCTCGTTGCGCGACCAGGCGCCGTAGTCGGCCGCCCACTCGGAGCGTCGGCGGTCGTCCGGGGCCCAGGCCAGCGCGGGGGCCAGCGCCTGGGCGTAGATGCCCATCTCCTCCAGCTTGGTGTCGCCGACCTGTCCGCCCGTCAGACCGTTCGGCGTCCAGGACCCGGAGGCCGGGTCGTCGCCGGTGCCCAGGGCATGGGTGTACGCCGCCTGCTCCCGCACGATGGTGTCCACCAGGGAGCGGGTGTGCGCGTCCAGCTCGTCCCAGAGCAGCCGGGCGGCCAGCACGAAGTACGACTGGAACGTGGTGTCGAAGAAGAGGGTGCGGCCCCACTGGCTGCCGCCGGTCAGCCGGTTGGAGGCGGCGAAGTGCCGCAGCGTCGCCAGGGTCCGCCGCTTGAGCGTGTCACGGTCCACCCCCGCCAGTTCGGCGTCGTAGCTGCCACGTGTCAGCAGCACGGCATGACCGAGCACCGCCGCGAAGCCGAAGAACTTGTCGGTGTAGATGCCCCGGGCCTCGTCCCACTGCGTCTCGGACCAGCGGGTGTGCCGCAACAGGACCCGGTAGTACGTGGCGGCGACGTCGTCCTCGGCGCCGCTCCCGCCCGCCCCGGCGAGCGGGGACGCGGCTGCCGACGGCGAGCCCGCGCTCAGCGGCAGCGCGGCCACGGCTCCGGACGCGCCGAGGATCTGGAGCAGTCGGCGACGGCCGAGGGGAAGGGAGGTCGGGCCCACGGTGGTTCTCCTCTGGGGATTCTCGCGGCGGTCGGAGGACGGGTCAGCAGGACCGTCGCACGGCGCGGCCGCGATGGACAACGTTGTCAAAGGGGTGAGTGACACCCTTGGCGGCCCCGGTATGTTCCGTCAAGGGAAAACGCACGATTGACCGAGGAAGGGACAGCGGCAGTGAGGACGATCGGGCTCGTCGGCGGCATGAGCTGGGAGTCGACGGCGGAGTACTACCGGCTGATCAACGAGTACACCCGGGACCGGCTGGGCGGGCTGCACTCGGCGCGGTGCGTTCTCTACTCGGTCGACTTCGCCGAGATCGAGCGGCTCCAGACGGAAGGCCGCTGGGAGGAGGCCGGAGAGGTCCTGGCCGACGCCGCCCGCGCGGTGCAGAGAGCCGGCGCCGACATGGTGCTGATCTGCACCAACACCATGCACAAGGTCGCCGACACGGTGGCGGCGGCCCTCTCCGTCCCGCTGCTGCACCTGGCCGACGCCACGGCGGACGCGGTCCGTGCGGCGGGGATGCGGAAGGTGGGGCTGCTGGGCACCGCCTTCACCATGGAGCAGGACTTCTACCGGGGCCGGCTGCGGGACCGGGGGCTGGACGTACGCGTCCCGGACGCGGCGGGCCGGGCCCTGGTGCACGAGGTGATCTACGGCGAGCTGTGCCTGGGCCAGGTGCGCGCCGAGTCCCGTGAGGCTTACCGGGAGATCATCCGGGGCCTGGTGGCGGACGGGGCCGAGGGGGTGATCCTCGGCTGCACGGAGATCGAACTGCTCATCGGCCCCGAGGACAGCCCGGTGCCGGTCTTCCCCACCGCCCGGCTGCACGCCCTGGCGGCGGTCGACGCGGCCCTGTCCGAACCTTCCGGGACGGCGCCCGGCTCTCGGAACCGCCGGTGACCCGGAGCGCCCACGCCAACTGCGCACGGAGCGGCGGTCCTTGACGTCGCCGCCGAGTCCGGGACGCGGCAGCACCGGCACCCCCCTCCGGCATGGAGCGGGCCGGCGGAGAGCGCGGGGCCCCGTACCCGGAGACCGGACCCCGTGCTGGCGGCGGTGGGGGAGCTGGGCTACCGGCCCAACCCCTCGGCCCGCCGGCTGCGCACCGGCCGCAGCGGCCTGATCGCGCTCGTCGTGCCGGATCTCGCTGCGCCGTACTTCGCCGAACTGGCGCACCACGTCGGGCGCGAGGCGTCCTCGCGCGGCTTCACGGTGCTGATCGAGGAGACCGGGGCGACGCGCGCGAGGAGCTGCGTTTGGCGACCGGGGTCGGCGCCTTGCTGCTGGACGGGTGATCCTCTCCCCGCTGCGCGTGTCGCCGGGCGATCTCGCCCCGGTGGCCGACGAGTTCCCGCTGGTGCTGCTCGTCGAGCGCGATGACGGCAGCGGCCAGGTCGTGGCCGACCACGTGCTGATCGAGAACGTCGCCGCCGCGCGCACTGCTCGAACTGCCCGGGGCCGCCCGGCCCGACGCCGTGTTCTGCTTCAGCGACCTGCTCGCCGTCGGAGCCCGCAGGGCGCTGTACGAAGCGGGTCCCGACGTTCCCCGTGACGTGGCGCCGGCGGGCGTGGACGGTTCGGGCGAGGCGCTCTACGCGACGCCCTCGCTCACCTTGGTCCCCGACAAGGCGGCCATCGCCTCGCTCGCCGCCGACTGCCTGGCCGCTCGGATCGGCGGCCAGGGGGCCTCTGCCGTACGAAGTCCGCACAGCACCGAACCGGTTGGCGGTGCGGGAGTCCACGGACGGCGGACGGCGGCCCCTGCCCGGGTAGCGGCAGTTCGGTCGGAGACCTCGCCCTCGCCTCCAGTGTGGAGGCCGTGAGGCCGCCCCCGTCGGCAGGACCTGATCGGCAAGCTCAACTGAATGCTCAATACGGACAGTTAGAACTTTGATTGCCTATGCCTCAGATCACCATCTGAGGCTATATAGGTCATATAAGTATGAACGTGTTACGTTCCTCCTCGATCAAGGAACCGCACGGTCAGGTGCGCCTCGTGCCTGACCGTGATGATGGGGAGTACATAAGTGAATACCTCTTGGCGTACGGGGACCGTCGCCATCGCGACAGCAGGTGCTGTGCTGCTGTCCACGCCCTACCTGGCCGCCGCGGACGATCGCGGCACCGCGGCTGACACCGCCACCGAGCAGGCCGTCACGGAACTGCTCGATACCGCTCAGGCCCTCGCGGAGCACCCCATAACCGAGGCGGAGACCCCCGAAGCCGCTCTGACCGCCGCGAAGATGCAGGAGCGCCGGGTAGAGGTTCTCCAGATGCGCACCGAGACCGACACGGTCTACGCCAACGCGGACGGAACGCTCACGCGCACCTCCGCGGCCGGACCTGTGCGCATGATCAAGAACGGCCGCTGGGTCGATGTCGATCTCGATCTGAAGCCCTCCGCCGACGGAGAGGTCGTCGCCGCCGCGCACCCCGAGGGGCTGCGGCTGGCCGGCCGGGGCGGGAGCACGGCACGGTCGCTGAAGGCCGCCGCTGCAGCCCCGGAGGGCGCCGCCCGCGACCTGGTCACGCTCGGGAGGGGTGACCGCAAGGTCGCGTTGCAGTGGAAGGGCGGACTGCCTGCGCCGCGGCTCGCGGACAACGTCGCCACGTACCCCGAGGCCGTGCCCGGGGGCGACCTCGTCGTGGAGGCCACCAGGACGGGCTTCGAGCAGTACCTGAAGCTGCGCGAGCGCCCGCGGGACGGGGCTCCTCTGGTGATGCCGCTCGTCCTCCCGGACGGTATGAAGGCTGAGCCGGGCGCCGGCGGAGGCGTCGACTTCCGCGGTGCGTCCGGTGAGATCGTCGCGACGATGCCCGCTCCCACGATGTGGGACAGCCAGGTCGACGCACGCTCACTCGAACACACCAACCGCGAGAGGGTCGCCATGACGGTGACCCAGAGCGGCGACACCGCCGAGCTCTCCCTGCGGCCCGACACCGGATGGCTCACCGACGAGAACACCCGGTACCCGGTCACGATCGACCCCTCCACCGACGCCCTCGACGTCCTGTTCGACACCTTCGTGCAGGGCGGCGACACCACCGACCAGTCGGTGAACACCGACCTGAAGGTCGGCTGGCCCGGTGACTACGAAGGAAGCACCAAGCGCGTCGCGCGCTCCTTCCTCACCTTCCGGACCTCGAACTTCGCCGACGCCCTCGTGGCGAAGGCCCGGCTGAAGATGTGGAACTACCACTCCTGGTCGTGCGAGAAGCGGGACTGGGAGGTCTGGGCCTCGGGCGCCGCTGACAAGAACACCCGCTGGACCAGGCAGCCGTCCCGCACCGACCGGATCGCTACCTCTTCGGACACGAAGTCGGCCACGTGCAAGACCGAGGGCTGGGCCACGGCCGACGTCACCTCGCTCGCCCGGACCTGGTCCTCCGCCAAGGCCGAGACCGGATCCATCGCTCTCAAGGCCGCCGACGAGAACGACGTCCACGGCTGGAAGCGCTTCTCCTCCGCGGATGTCGCCGACCAGACCAGGATCCCCACGCTGGAGGTGACCTACAACTACCGTCCCTACAACGGCACCAACCTCCAGGCGGGCGCTCCCTTCATCTCCACCGGCGGCATCTTCAAGGTCGACTCCACGACCCCGACGCTGAGGTTCTCCACCGAGGACACCGACGGCGACGACACCATCGTGGGCACCTACGAGATCACCGACACGGCGACCGGGAAGGTCGTGGCCACCTTCAACGCCGACCCGGCGGCCGCGAACAGCACCTCGCAGGTCAAGGTCCCCGCGGGCAAGCTGTCCAACGGCAGGACCTACAGCTTCCGCACCACCACCTTCGACGGCGAGCACTACGCGAACGGCTGGTCCGCCCCGGTCCGCTTCACCGTCGACACCGCCTGGAAGCCGACGGCGGCGGAGAACGCCCTGGGGCTGGCCAACACCTACTCCGACGCCGCGGACGTCACCGCCGCCACCTCATCGGACTCCACCTACGCCTCCATCGCGGTGACCGAGGACAACATCGTCTCCATCCCCTGGGACGGCAAGAACAAGTCCATCACCATCAAGAACGACATCATGCCCAACCAGCTCTCCATCCCGGAGGCCGGTTCCCAGGGCACACAGGTCGGCGGCAACGTCGTCTACACCACTTCCGGCCCCGTGGACACCGTGGTTCAGCCCACCACGGACGGCGGCTCGCGCACCCTGAACATCCTGAAGAACGCCGCGGCGCCCAAGACCTACGAGACCAGCTTCCAGATCCCCGCCGGCATGAGCGCGGTGACGCACGACGACGGTTCCGTCTCCCTCTACTCACCGGGCGACACCAACCCCGACGTGGCGCCGGCCAAGGAGGCCGCGGCCTTCTTCGACGCCCCCTGGGCGAAGGACGCGGCAGGCCACTCCCTCCCCACCAGCTACCAGGTCGTCGGCAACAAGATCGTCCAGACCGTGGACTTCAACACCGCCAGCGCCTTCCCGATCGTCATCGACCCCGGCTTCTGGTCGACCACCTGGAAGATCACCAAGTGCGCGGCGACCGTGGCGAGCGTCGTCTTCGCCCTGACGCCGGCCGGTTCCTCCACGAAGGTCTGGACGGCGGTCCGGCTGGTCAAGCGCATCGGCGTGAAGAAGACCGCCAACCTCATCCGCACCTACGCCAAGCGGCGGAAGATGACCTCGGCACACCGCAAGGCCGTCGCCGCGCTGCTCGGGATCACCGCGGTCAAGAACGCCTGCAAGTTCTAGGAGCCACCCCATGCTGATCGCCCTCACGGCACTGCTCGCGCAGTTCGCGGTGATCCTCACCCACCGCCGGGTCGACAAGGTCCGCACCCGCCCCGACCCTCCCGTGCTGTACACCGGGCTCTGCCTGCTCGGGATCGCGGCCGGCTGGCTCGGCATCGGACGCCCGGAGATCACCTGGTCCTCAAGCGTCCTCGTCCTCCTCAGCGGGCTGCTCATCACAGCTGAAGCAGCCGACGCCACGGTGAAGCTCGGAGCACCGCGCTGGACGGCGAACGCCGTCTGCCTCCTGTGCGGCGCCGCCTCCGCCACGTGGCTGCTGTCAGGGCCACTGCCCTACCTCTAGTCGCTCCATCGGGCCCGCCGCACCGACGTGCGGCGGGCCCGAAGACGCGTCGGCCCGGTGGAAACGCCTCACGCCGCGCCATCGCCTGATCGTGTTGATGCACCGCTCGACCGTGTTCCGCTGTCAGCCTCGCGCCACCGCGATGGAGCCGTTGAGCCGGTCACCCGCCTCGTAGATCATGTACGGCACCCCGCGGTCGGTCCCGAAGGACGGGGACGCAGCCCGCCCGTTGTCGGGCGCTCCGGCCCGGGGGCGGTGGAACACGCCGAGGTGACGGCGGCGGGAGAAGTCCGCGCCCACCTCAGTGATCATGATCTCGCCGCCGCTCGCCCGGTCCTTGTTGTAGACGACGTAGGTGTTCGCACCACTCTTGAGCAGGTGTGGACCGCCGATGTTCTGCGCGCCGACGTCCGAGTGCCGTACGAGCGGTTGTGCGTCGAACGCCCAGGAGCGCCCGTCGGCCGACCAGCCCCAGCCGATGTCCCGGTGGTTGGCTGTGCTGTTGCGCATGAAGAGCATCACGTACCGGGCCCCTCGGGAGGGCAGGTCGTGGCGGAAGACGCGTGCGTAGGACGTCTCCGTGGTGCCGGACGGCAGCATGGAGGTGTTGAGCACGACCCGGTCGTAGGTGAAGTGGATGCCGTCCGTGGAGCGGGCCAGGCGGGTCGTGGTGTTCTCGCCGTGGAAGTACAGCCATAGCTCGCGGGCGTCCTCGTTCCAGATCACGTGCGGCGACGACACGTGGCTCACGGAGTAGTGCGGCTGCCGGCTCCTGGACACGACCGGATTGCCCGCGTACTCGGTGAAGGGGCCTTCGAGGCTGTCCCCGTAGGCGAGGCAGATCCCGCCGGGTGCGTCGTGCGGGGCGTAGTAGAGGTAGTACCGGCCCAGCGGGTTGCTCAGCCGGTCGTAGACGCCGCGCACGCACGGAAAGATGATCTCCCCGGTCGGGTTGTACGCGAGCTTCGACGGGGTCAGCAGCGTGCGGACGTAGGTGTAGTCGGGGAATCCGCCGGGAGCGGCGGAAGCGGACGGGGCCGCGAGGCCGCCGGCCGTGACGGCGGCTCCGGTCGCCGCGGCGGCGCGCAGGAACAGCCGCCGGTCGAGGTGGGGCTGGGTCATGAGTCGTCTCCTCTGACGCTCAGCGTGCTCAGCAAGGGTGGTGTGATCGGACGTGACCGAAGGGCTCACAGGTAGGTGGCGGCGGTGACACACAGACCGCCCAGCGCCACGACCCACACGTACGGCAGGGTGCGCACCATGACCTGCTGCGGCGAGACGCCCGCGTACTGGGCGCTCCACACCGTCTGGGTGCTCGTCGGGTCGGAGACGCCGAAGACCTGGTTGTACGAGGCGGCCAGGCCGAGCACGGCGCCCACCGGGTAGATGCCGGTGGCGGTGAGGATGCCGGCGAGGCCTGCGCCGAGGCCGAAGATGTTGAGCGGCCCCCGGTACAGGCACAGCGGGGTGATGAGGGTGAACAGGATGACGAACAGGACGGGATTCTGCGGGGTGACCGCCTTCACCAGCGGTTCCAGCGCCTCCACCGTCCCCGGCAGCTTGACGGCCGCCAGCAGGATGCCGATGGCGACGAACAGGGCGATGGGCGGCGCCGCCACGCCGAACCCGCCGTAGAGGGTGCGCAGCAGACGGGTGTTCATCTCGCGCGGCCGCGTCGTGGTCACCAGCGCCCACAGCACACCGGCCAGCAGGGACGGGATGATGGCGATCTCGAAGCCGAGCGCCAGGACGATCGGGATCGCCGGGGTGACGAGCGCGTACCACGGCGCGTCCCCGAGCTGGTGGCGCCGCGACCGGGTCTTGGCGGCCGGGCTCGCCAGCGACCACGCGTGCTCCACACCGCGCCGCCGGGTCTCGACGACGACGAACGCGAGCGCGGCGACCAGCGCGAACGGGAACAGCTTCACCATGAAGCCGCGGACCGTGGGGATCGGCAGCTCGAGCACGGTGGACAGGAACTGCCACACCGGGAGTTCGAACGGCACCCCGACGGCGATGCCCATCAGGATCGTGCCGGCGGCCGTCACCTTCGGCACGCCCACCGCGGTCATCGCGGGGATGCCGATGATGCCGGCGAGCATCGCGGCGGCCGCGGAGCCGGTCACCGTGCCGATGAGCGCCGAGACGGCCAGCACACCGAGCGCCACGACGACCGGGCGGTCCCCGCCGAACTCGACGATCTTGCGCACCAGCGTGGCGGCGATGCCCGTCTCTTCGAGCAGCTTGCCCATCCAGGCGCCGAGCAGGACCGCGATCATCGTCGCGGCGAGTGCCGGCGCGCCCTCCTGGAGGACGGTGTCGAGCAGGCTGTTCTCGCCGGTCGCGGGGGCGCCGGCGAGCAGCGCGATCGCGCCGGCGAGCAGGACGAGCGCGCAGGCGGTGGGGAGCTTCCGGGTGAGCATGGCCGCGACGCCCGCCGCCATGACGAGGAGAATGACGACACCCATGGGTCAGGTCTCTCTTCTGTTCGAGGTCACCGCGGCGGCGAGCGCGGCGGTGAGGTGCAGGGGGCTGCGGCCGAGGCCGCAGGCGGTGCGGGCGTAGGCGTGGGCGGCGATCTCCTCGGCGCCCGCCACATGGCCGGTGACCTTCCACCGGCCCAGGCGCAGCACCTGGTGGTCGAGAAGCTGTCTCAACTCCTTCTTCGCGGGCCCGTGGTGGAGCTCGTGGTGCGCCGCCTCGTGGGCGAGCGCCGCCGCCCGCACCGAGCCCTGCGGGTACCAGTGGCCCCAGCCGCGCTCGTCGACGAGCCGCTCCGCCAGGGCGATCGTGTCGACGTACAGCTCGACCGTCGGCGGGCGGGAGGTGTAGCGGGCCAGCAGTTTCCGCTCCAGGCCGCCCTCCCGCTCCACGATTCGCGCCCGGCACGGACCTGCCGCGAGGCCCTCGCCGAACTCGGTCGCCGTCAGCACCCAGCGCCGCAGGAGCTCCGGGTCGCGGCCCTCCTGGGTGGGCGTCCCGGCCAGCAGCCGGATGCCGAGCTCGACGTCCTCCGCCGCATCGAGAGCGGTGCTCACGACCGGACCTCGACGAGAGCGACGAGCGGCTCGTCCGAGGACCTGGTGTGCAGCTCGTTGCGGGCCAGGGCCAGGAGCGGCTGCGGGTCGAGCACCCCGGACAGGTCGACGATGCGCGCGCCGACCAGCATCCGCAGGGCGGGCGCCCGCTCCCCGCCGTCCCCGTAGGAGGTGCCCTCGCGGATGAGCTGGGCCAGGACCTCCTGCGCCTGGCCCGCCGTGGTCGTCTCGACCCGGGCGTCGGGGGAGTGCAGCCGGACGACGCCGTCACCGTCCACGACCCGCACCGGGTGCCGGTCGGCGCGGAAGCGCCGGTGGACGTCCGACCCGTAGACGGTGTGCGCGGCGGTCGCCGCGAGGACGCGCACCCGGTCCGGTTCGGTCTTCAGGCTCGCGGCTGCCGCGCGCAGGCGTTCCGCGTCGTCCGCGCGGTGCGCGCGGTCCTGGGTGCGCAGCTCGGTGGCCCCGGTCGCCACCGCCTTGACGGTGGAGGTCTGCGGGTCGACGGTCACCTCCACCTCGACGCCGTCGACCGCCGCACCCTGAGCGATCACCGCCCGCTCGGCCTCCGCCCGGACGGCCAGGATCTGCTCCTGGGTCGCCCCGGGGATCGTCCGCTCCACCTGCTCCCGCACCAGGGCGAGGGCCACCCCGATCGGGCTGATGACCTCGCTGTGCGCGGCGATCCGCCCCTCCAGGCCGGCCGTTGCCGCCAGGTGCGGGGTGACGGACGCCGCGCCCCCGCCACCACCGACGAGCACGGCGGCGTCGGTGTCGATGCGGTAGTCGTGGATCATCGTGTCCACGACCGCCTTGACCTGCTTCACACCGGCGTCCAGGAGCGCGGTGGCCGCGGTCGCCACGTCCACGCCGAGCATGGCGGCGAGCGGGGTGAGGGCGGCGATCGCGGTCGCCTGGTCGCAGCGGGCGAAGTCGCCCTCGGGTACCCGGCCGAGCGCGTTCGCCGCGCACGTCATGGTGAGCGCGAAGCGGCCGCCGGCCGCGTCGACGACGGCGTAGTCGTCGGGGTCGCCGGCCATCGGACGGATCGTGGTGACCTTCGCGTCCCGCAGGTCCGCGGGATCGGCGTAACAGGCGTACGGCAGACCGGCGATGTGTGCGCTGCGCGGACCGGCGCCGGTGACCTTCCCGCCGGAGATCCGGACCATCGATCCGCCGCCGACCCCGACCGTGCGGACGTCCAGGGCGTTCAGGAAGGAGGTGCGCCCCAGCACCGTGGCCTGCCGGACCGCGACCTTGCCGCGCCGCACGACGCTGATGTCGGTGGACGTGCCGCCGGTCTCCAGGAACAGGCCCTCGCTGACCCGTTCCTGCATCAGCGCGCCCGCGACGCCCGCCGCCGGACCGGACAGGACCGTCAGGAGCGGCCGCCGCCGCATCTCGTCCAGCGACATGACACCGCCGTCGCAGCGCATCACCATCAGCGGCGCGGTGACGCCGGCCTTGCTGATCGAGGCGTCGACCAGGTCGGCGGTGGCGAGCATCCGGGGCAGGATCGCCGCGTTGATCACCGCCGTGCGGGTGCGCTTGCTCAGCCCGTACAGCGACGTGATCTGGTGGGTCGCCGTCGCGGGCAGCCCGGCGTCCCCGGCGACGGCCAGCACGGCCCGCTCGCCGTCGGGGTGGTCGACGCTGAACGGCTGGCTGGCGACCAGGACTTCTGCGCCCTGCCCGGTGAGCTTGTCGACGGCCGAGCGCACCGCGGGGGCGTCGTCGGGGTCGGCAACGTGGACGTAGTGAAGCGGGAGCTTCTTGCCGGGGGTCAGGGACAGCTTGCCGAGCGAGGCGAGCCGCCGGGTGAGCGCGGCGCCCGGTCCCGTCCCGATACCGAGCAGTCCTACGGTGGCGACGTCGCCCTCAAGCAGGGCGTTGGTAGCCTGAGTCGTGCCGTGCGCCAGGAAGGCGACGTCGCCGGCTTCACGACCGACGCTCCTGAGGAGTCGGTCGAGTGCCTCGACGATGCCGTGGGCGACACCGTCCTCGTGGTGGTGGCTGGTCGGTACCTTGACCTGTCCCAGAAGTTCGAGGGTCGCGGCGTCGACGGCCACGGCATCGGTGAAGGTTCCGCCCACGTCGATGCCGACGCGTATGCGGTGGTTGGTCATGTCTGAGCACCTCCTTGTGCTGTGTTGGCGTAGAAGCGTGAGCGGTGGCCGGGTGGGACAGGTGGAGCTGTCCCACCCGGCGTTCGCGTCCCGGACGCGGTGACCGCGGGTGCGATGACCGGGTACCGGCGACGGCGGTTCAGCGGCCGGAGCGCGGCGCACGCGGTCCGACGACCGTCACGGTGAGTCAGTAGCCGCGTACGTCGGGCCAGCGCCGCTGCACCCCGTCGCGGTCGAGCACGCGGGCGAACTCGTCGAACCGCTTCCCCTCGGACTGCACCTGGTGCGGGGTGACGCTCTCCCGCAGGCAGTGGGCCGCGAGCGCGCCGGCGGCCTCGCCGATGTTCCACTCCACGGGGTGGAGGCGGTGGCAGCCGTTGGAGATGTGGGTGGTGCCGATGTTCTTGCCGGCGGGCAGCAGGTTGCGGACCCGGCGCGGCAGCAGTGCCCCCAGCGGGATCTCGAACGGCACCGAGCCGACGTCGATGTAGTTGTCGCCGCCCGTCGAGGGGTGCAGGTCGATGCGGTAGCCGCCGACGCCCACCGAGTCGCGGTGGCTGGTGCGGCCGTACGCGCCGAGCAGGTCCAGCGACACCTCGCGCTCGGTGATCGTCTTGACCGCCTTGATGCGGCGCGACTCCCGTACGTAGGTGGCCTTGGCCAGACCGTCCTCCGTGCCCGTCACATCGGGGCGGATGCGCAGGCCGGGGAAGCCCGTGCCGCCGTCCTGGCGGGGGGCCTCCGTCTGGAGCCAGTACAGCAGCGACAGGCTCAGCTGGCGGGCCTCGAACTCGGCCTCCCTGGTGGTCTCCTCGCCGCCACCGATCAGCGGCTTGAGCCAGTAGTCGTTCAGCGGCCAGATGACCATGCTGATGTCGGAGTCGAACGCTCCGGGGCGGTGCAGGCCGCGCGCCAGAATGCGGCGGAAGCACCACAGCTCCTTGTCGCCGGCGTCCGTGCTCTGGTCGGCGCTCACGGCGAGCGGGTCCTGCTCGGGGTTGGGCACGAAGGTGCGGGTGAAGGACGGCATACGGTTGTTGTGCGAGGTGGCGCGGGTGTCGGGGGTGGTGAAGCTCAGCAGCGGACCGGGCCAGAAGTCCGGCTGGTAGGAACGCCAGAACTCCCAGTCCTGCGGCTTGTCGATGACGTGGTTCTCGCCCTCGTGGTGCGAGATCGCGAAACTGACCGTGATGCCCTGCTGGTTGAGCGGTTGCGCCACCTCCGGGGCGTGCGGCTCGTCGTGCTCGGACTGCGCCTCGGCGCCGATGACGTTCTCGACGCCGGCCAGTTCGAGGAGTTCGCCGGTCTCCGTCGCGTCGATGACGTACCGGCCGGTGAGGGTGCGGCGGGTGCCGTCGCGGATGTCCTCGACGGTCACGGCCCGCACCAGGTCCCCGTCCGCCTCGGCGGTGACCGGGCGGTGCTCGGTGAGGATCGTCAGCCGGCCCCCCGAGACGTGCGGGGCGAGCATGGCGTTCATCACGGCGAGCGCCACCCGCGGTTCGTGGCACAGCTTGCTGACGCGTCCGGCCCCCGGGTTGAGATCGGTCAGCGACGCGGCCTCCGCCCGCAGCGGGTACCACTGGCGGTAGAAGTCCCGTATCCCCTCACGGAGTTGACGGTACGTGGCAGTCGTGCCGAACTGCTCGACCCACGGGTGCTCGTCCGGGGGAACGCCCTGGCTGGTGAGCTGCCCGCCGATCCAGTCGGTCTCCTCGGTCATGATGACGGTGCTTCCCGCCCGGCAGGCGGCGAGAGCGGCGGCCACGCCGCCCAGTCCGCCGCCCACGATGAGGATGTCTGCTTCGGGTATCACGTTGCTCCTAGCTGGTGTGATGACGTCACTGCTCGGGTCGGCCCGCCGCTCCGGGAGCTGACGGGCGGACCCGGTCGTCGTGCGATCCAGGTGGTCGGTCGGTTCAAACGGACGGAGCGGCGCGGCGGCCCGGGGCCGGGCCCGCCGTCGAACCCCGCCGGAAGGTGCAGGCGACGGGAGGAGTGTCCGTCTCCTCGCCGGCGATCAGCGCCGCGAGCTGACGTACGGCCGCCGCCCCCAACTCGGCGCGCGGTACGTCGAACCCGGTGGCCTCGGGACCGTGGTCCAGGTCCGCCGGCGGACTGCCGAGGATGGCCAGCGACAGGTCGCCCGGGCACGACAGCCCGGCCGCGCGCACCGCGGTGGTGATCGCCCGCCACTCCGCCCCGGTGTCGCTCTCCTCGACCACGAACGCCGTGACCCCCTCGGCGAGCCGGTCCCGCAGCCATTCGGCGGTCACGTCCCGCGCCGGGTCGGACGTGCGGAAGACCGCTTGCGGCCCCGCTGTCATCCCTGACGCGTCCAGCCCCTCGACGAAGCCGCGCTGGCGGTCCGCGGAGGGCGGGTCGTCCTCGTTGCCGCGCAGGAGCATCACGCGCTCGTGACCCCACCGGGCCATCTCGGCGACGACCTCGCCCGTCGCGCTGACGTAGTCGGCCCCCACCCAGCGCAGGCCCTCCGGCTCGTCGCGGCGTCCCAGGTAGACGACGGGGAAGCCGTCGGAGATGAGGCGCTTCAGTTCGCCGCTGGGCGCGTGGCGTCCGATGAACAGGCACCCGTCCGCAAGCCGTACCCGGCTCAGCGCGCCCACCGGGTAGTCCGGTCGGTCCGGTGCGGACGCACCCGCGCCGCCGGAACTCGACCCGGTGAACAGCACCAGGTCGTATCCCAGCCGCGCCGCCTCCTGCTCCACGCCCACGAGGAACGGGTAGTAGGAGTGCTCGACGTCCGTCGGGAACGTCGCGGTGAAGCTGAAGACGCCCAGCAGGTCGTTGCGGGCCGCCGCCAGCCGCCGTGCGGCCGGATCGGGCACGTAGCCGAGGCTGCGCGCCGATTCGAGTACCCGCTCTCGGGTCTGCGCCGTGATGGCCTGCCCCTGCTTCCGGCCCGAGAGCACCAGCGAGACGGTGGCCTGGGACACCCCGGCCAGCTCCGCCACCTCGGCCTGCCGGGGGCGGGAGGTCTTTCCGGTCGGTGTGGGCGTCCGGCCGCGCTTCGCGCGATTCCGGGGCTGGTCCACGGTGTGGCTCCTCATGGTTCGACGGTCGTTCATGCGCATTACTGTTGCGCATTAACGAGCACTTTGAAGGACCTCGAATGGCCCGTCAAGAGGCCCGACAGCACTGATGTGGAAGGAGTTTCGCGACGGAGACGCCGGTGCGGGCGCACCGGACGCGCGCCAGGATCATCGGGCGCCGGCGGTCCGGCCGCGACGCGTCAGCGGGTGACGCCGTACCGGACCAGGGTGGTCGGCACGACCGAACGGCGGGCGGGACGGACCGGCGTGCCGGGCTCCGCCAGAACGCGGTCGATCAGCAGCCGGGCGGCCCGGCGGCCGATCTCGTCCGCGTCGTAGGACACGATCAGGAGCGGGCCCTCCAGTACGTCCGCCAACTCGACCGCGTCGAACCCGGCGAGGGCGGTGCCCGTCCCGATCTGACGTACGGCGCGGTAGGCGCCCAGGGTGAGCCGGTTGGTCGCGCAGAACAGCGCCGTCGGCGCGTCGGAGCGCTCCAGCAGGTCCAGCGCCGCCGCCTGCGCCGTGCCGATGTCCCGCGCGTCACGCCTCACCCACGCGTCGCGCACGGGCACGCCCGCCTCCTCCAGCGCCGCCCGCCAGCCGCGGAAGCGCTCCGCGCCGGTGAACAGCCCGGGAGGGTTGCCGAGGAACCCGACGGAGGTGTGACCGTCACGCACCAACTGCGCGGCGCCGGCCCGCGCGCCGCCGAAGTCGTCGACGAGCACGGTGTCGGCCTCGATGCCCGACGGCGGGCGGGAGGCGAGGACGAGCGGGGTGCCTCTCAGCGTCTCGGCGTCGAGGTGGGTCTGCTCGGAGGCGGCGGGCACGACGATCATGCCGTCCACGCGACGGGAGACCAGGTCGTCCGTCAGCTCCGCCTCCCGCCGCACCTCTCCGCCCGTACTGCCGAGGACCAGCCGGAGCCCGTGGTGCCGGGCGACCTCCTCGGCGCCCAGGGCGAGCCGGGAGTAGAAGGGGTTGGCCAGATTGGTGACGACCAGGCCGAGCAGACCGCTGGCACGCCCCAGCCGCAGGCTGCGGGCCACCTCGTCGAGCCGGTAGCCCAGTTCGTCCACGGCGGCCAGGACACGGGTCCTGGTACTCGGGCTCACCCGGGGCTCGCCACGTAGCACCCGTGAGACGGTCATCGGGCTCACGCCGGCCCGAGCAGCCACATCCCGGACGGTCGGCGCGGAGCGGCGCGGCCGTCCTGACCGGTCGGACTGGGGCACGGCGTTCCCGATCTGTTCGAGGCCCGGCGCTCCTGTGCCGCCGGCCGTCCTCAATCATAGGCGGGCCGCCGGGTACGGTCCGGGACACCGCCGGTCAGCGGCCCGGAGCCGGACGCCGCCCAGCGGGCGGCGCCCACCAGGGGGGCGTCCTCCGGACGCCGCGCGGAGCATGGCAGGGGCAGCACGGCACCGCCGCCGGGCCCGGCCTCGGCCATACCCGACCGGAGCGGCGCTTCCACCAGGTCCCACGAGCCGGCGATCGAGCCGCCGACCACCAGCACCGTGGCCTCGAAACGCCGCAGCCACGGCGCCATCGTCAGCCCCAGCGCCCGGAAGGCGTGGTGCAGGACGAAGCGGGCCGCAGCCTCCCCGGCGCGGGCGCGCTCGGCGATGGTCCGGACATCCGGCGAGACGTCCGCACCGTCGGGCGAGGCGCGCGCGTACGCGGTCCGGATGCCCCGCCGGGAGACGGTGTCCTCCAACGGCCGGCCGTCGAAGGACAGCCGGTGAGCCCGGCCCCCGCCCGGCACGAGCGGCCCGTCGTCGACCGGCACGCCGTGGTCCAGGAACGACGAGCCGACGCCGCTGCCGAGGGTGAGGCACACGGCGCGCGCGTGTCCGGCCGCGGCTCCGACGGCGTACTCCCCGATGCCGAACGCGTCGGCGTCGTTGACGAACCGCAGCGCGGCCGGCCCGGTGCGCATGCGCCGGCGCAGCTCGGCTCCCAGGTCGACGCCGTACAGGGAGTCGAACTTGCCGACGCCCTCGAAGCGGGCGACGCCCGTCGCGTACTCGAACGGGCCGGGCACGGCCACGCCCCAGCGGGCTCCACGGGGCGCGTCGATGCGGTCGGCGGTCGCGGCGATCCGGCCGAGGATCTCGTCCGCGCCGCCATGGCACGGCAGTTCCTCGCGCACGGGGGCGCCGATCACTGCTCGGGCGTCCAGGTCGATGAGAGCGGCCGTGACGTGGGTACCGCCGATCTCCAGCGAGGGGACCACGGCGGGGCCGTCCCGCATCAGCTCCTCCTGCTGACGAGCGAGGTCACGACGTGGACCGTCTCCTCGCCCAACGGCCGGATCCGGTAGCCGCCGACGGCGGCGGGCACGGTCAGCGTCTCGGCGAAGGCGAGTTCGTGGCCGCGGCCGTCCGCCGTCTCGACGACCACGCCCTGGCCGCGGGAGACGTTGAGGATGTGGAAGCGCCCTTCGGTGTCCATCGCGGCGGGGCCGGCGGCGGTCGTGCCCGGGTCGAGCACGACCCGACGCACCTCGTAGAACATCTCGGGGAGCGCGCCGATCACCTCCTCGCGCCAGCCGGGACCTTCCCGCAGCGTGCGGGGGCTCTGGACGAGGTCGCGCCGTACGTCCTCGCCCTGGCGGCCGAGGTCGAGGTTGGCGAACGCGTGCGCGTGGGCGAGCGGGCGCGGAGCACCGGCGGCGTCGGTACGCAGCCAGTCGTAGAAGCGCAGCGAGTAGAGGTAGGGAGTGGCGCTGACCTCCAGGACGAGGTTGCCTCGTCCTGAGGCGTGCGGGGTGCCGGCGGGGATCATGTAGAGCTGCCCCTCCCGCGCCGGGTGGCTCTGCACGAACCGCTCCACGTCCATCTCCTCGCCGTGCTCGACCGCGGCCACGACCTGCTTGCGCATCAGTCCCACGTCGCAGCCCTCCCGCAGCCCGAGCAGGACGCGCGGGTCCTCGCCGCGGGCGGCGGTGATGTAGTACGTCTCGTGCTGGGTGTAGGACCACCCGAATTGGTCGCGCATGTAGTCGGCGCGCGGGTGCAGGTGCAGGGAGAGGTTCCCGCCGCCGACGGTGTCGAGGTAGTCGAAGCGGATCGGAAAAGACGTACCGAACTCCTCGTGCACCTCCGCGCCGAGGAACTCCAGCGGGTGGAGAACGCAGAGCAGTTGGAACGGCAGCTCCACCTGCGCCTGCGGGCCCGGCCCCACCAGAACGCCGGCCTCCGGGGCGATGAGTTCGTAGCCGAGCGCTGTACTGCCGCCGTGCGGTGCGAACCCCAGCTCATCGACAGCCCACCGGCCGCCCCAGGGGGTCGAGTTGAAGTAGGGGCGCGTACGTACCGGTCCGCGGGCCAGCTCGGCGAGGGTGGCGCGGACGGCGTCGCCGTCGAGTGACGCCGGGTCGGACATGTCCTGCAGGTCCAGCCACCGGTCGATGCGGGACGCGAGGGCGTCGCGGTGCGTGTCGAGCACGGGCCAGTCGGCGTAGAACAGGCGACGCAGGTCGCCGGGCTCCTGGTGACGGCCGAGGTTCACCCCCACGGGCAGCTCGCCCGCCGCGACGGCCGCCTCGGCGTGGCGCTTGGGCAGGTCCGCGTACCACAGGACGTCGTGCCCGACGAGTGCCGCGCCGGGGCCGAAGACGATGACCACCCCGTGGTCGGGCTTCTCGGGCGCGGGCAGTTCGTCGTACAGCTCCGCCATGGGGACCGAGGCCAGCGGGAGGTAGTAGGGGTCGGCTCCCGGCCCGTCCCCGGTCCGCTCCAGGACGGTCTCCCACGCGGCCGCGCCCCGCCTCACGTCCACGGCGTCGACGTCCACCCCGCGCGCGTTCAGGGCTGCGGACAGGGCGGTCACGGCGGACTCCCAGTCGAGAGCGGCCGGGCCGTCCAACGCCAATACGGCCGGGGGGCCTTCGATGGTTCGCGCTGCGGCGTCCCACCCGCGCACCACCTCCCCTCCGACGGCCGGGTAGCGGGGATGGAGCTCGTAGGAACGGGTCATCTGAAGCCTCCGAAGGAACAGGTCAGCAGGTGTGTTATCGATACCATCGCGCGCCGCTCCCCAGCGCGGCCGAAGGAGGGGGGACGGGCGCGCGCGACCGCCACTGCGGCCGATGCGCGGGCCCAAGGTCAGGCCACGACACAGGAGATCGCCGCATGGGCAGACCAGGTGCGCATCATCGTTCATGCGCATTAGTGATGCGCATGAACGAAGTTTGGGCACAGTTCCGCCTCAGGTCAAGGGTCCGGTGGACTCTCGGCCTATCCGGCTGATGGAGGACCCGCGGCCGACTCGCCGTCACGGGGCGCGGACGAAGGCGCCGGAAGCTCGCGGCTGTTGGGGCCTCAGGAGTGCGCAGTCGTGCGGTTGCATGATTCCTCCGCTGACGGCGGTTGGCGTACCGTGCACTCCTCGGCGACCATCCCCTGCCACCCCGGGGTGCCTCCCCGTCTGCGCCATCGCGGTCGGCCGACTGTGGGGACCGACCAGGGCCCAGGAGCGTGTCGTCCGAGGCCCACCGGGTGGTGATGCGTCGCGGTGCCACAGCCACGGCCGGAAGTCCGGCTCCCGCTCCCGGACGGGGAGCCGGACCTCCGGTCACGCGACCTACGCCGAGCGGTGCCGGCCTGCCGCCTTCCGCCGCCGGCTCAGGACGAGGAACGCGCCGCCGGTCAGCAGCGTTACGCCCACGGCTGCCGGCCAGAGCTGAGCGCCGGTCACCGCCAGCACCTCACCGTCACCTCCGGACAGCGTCTTGGAATCACCCGCTCCGGCATCGCTCTTCGCGGCACCGGCATCCGGCTCGCCGCCGTCCGCCCGGGGAGCCTGCGCGATGGGAGTCGGCGCCTGGCCTCCCTGCGGCCGGGGCGCTCCGCCGCCGTCCGCGTCCTTCCGCGCGCCCGCCGGGGCTCCCGGGTCGACCGGTCGACCCGCCGGGGCGCCGATCAGCTCAGCCGTGCGCGCGTCGAGCGGCGCGCCCGTGCCGCCGAGCGGGCTGCCGCCGGGGATGGTGAAGTCGCCGCGGACGGGACTCGCCACCGCGTCCCGCGCGTCCTCGCCGGTGACCTGAGCTCCCGCACGCTCGTAGGAGAGCCCGCGCAACTCGTCCAGGCCGCCCGGCTCCAGCGCCGTGCAGGAGTCGCCCGCGGGCTGGAAGGTGCCGAGCCGCACAGAACCCGCCGCCGGATCGTCGACGTACGCGTTGTGGTCGAGCGTCGAGACCATGCGGGGCTGGACGGCGCAGGGCCACCGCTGCACGCGCAGGTGCTCCTTCGTGGTGTCCGTGGACGGGGCCACGAACAGGTTGTTGGTGACGCTCACGTCGCGCGTGGTGAACGTCGCCCCCGTCTTCGCCTCCCACGGCTGCGGCTTGCGCTGGGCGTTCTCCTTCACCAGCAGGTTCGTGACGTTGCCGGAGAGCGTGTTGTTGACGATCCGGGCGCCGGAGGCGTTGGCCACGGCGACGCCCGCACCGTTGTTCGCCGAGACGTTGCCCGCGAGCACCGCGCCCCGGGAGATCTCGAAGAACACGCCGAACTGGCGGTTGGCGGTCAGGCGGTTGCCGGTCACCTCGGCGTCGCGGACGTCGATGTCCAGCCACAGCGCGTGGGCGTAGTTGCCGAGGAGGTGGTTGCCGCGCGCGGTGACCCCCGCGGAGTCGGTGACCTTGATCCCGGCGGCGTCCCAGGCGGTGCGGAACCCTTCGGTGTTGTTGTACGACACCAGGTTGTTCTCGAGCAGCAGGTTCGTCGCCTTGCCGCCGCCCATGCCCTTGCGGCCGTTGAAGCTGAGGTTGCTGCCCCGGACCACCACATCGTCGGGGCCGCCGTCGCCGAGCAGGTTGACGCCCATCACGCCGTTGCGCACCGCCGTGACCCGGTCCACGGTGACGCGGGGCGCGCCGATCCGCAGGCCCTCGTCGCCGTAGTGGGCGAAGCCGATGCCGCGCACCTGCGTGCCGGCGGTGGCCGGGCCCCAGACGGTGAGGCCGTAGCGCTGCGAGGTGGCCTCCATCGTGCGACCGGACGGGTCCGCGCCGACGCACAGACGCTTGCCGCCGGGGTCCACGGCGAAGGTGCCCGCGCGGACGTCGTCCACCCCCGCGACCTGGCGCAGCGCGGAGCCGTCGGCGTAGACCTGGTCGCGGCGGCTCGCCATCGGGGAGTCGGGGTCCAGGTACTCCTCGGGCTTCTCCCACGCGGGCGCGGTCAGGTGGTGCTCCCACGGGGTGCACCACCGGCCGTCCTCGCCCGACCAGTCCCGCACCTCCTCGCTGCCCTTGAGCCACACCTGCGCGCCGGGCGCGGACCGGACGGTGACCTGCTTGCGAACGGCGAGCTTGCCCACCCGGTAGGTGCCGCCCCGCAGGACCACAGTGGCCCCGCGCTTCGCGGCGGACAGCGCCTGCCGCAGATCGCCGTACGGCCGGCCCTCCGAGCCGTCGCCCCCGTCGCCCGCCTTGGCGGACACGTGGACCGCGCCCGAGGGGACGGGGCTGCCGTCGTCCGCGATGCGGGGCAGTGGCCCCCTGACCGTTGCCGGTCCGGTGACACGGGCCGGCAGCGCGTCGCCCAGCGGGGTGCGGGGCGCGGTGGCCGCCGAACGGCTCGGGCGTGCAGGGGGCGCGGAGTTGGAGGCGACGAGGGATGCGGTCGGCGTCAGCCGCGTGGCGGGCCCGGGCGCCGGGGCGGGAGCGGACGCGCGCGCCTCGGCCACCTGCCCGGGCGACGCGCCGGTGGGTCCGGCGAAGGCGGCGATGGCGACCACCGCGGCCGTGCCCACCGTGGCGGCGGCCACCGCGGCCGGCTTGGCCACCCCGCCGAGGTGCCGCAGGTGCCGGACACGGGCGGGACCGGCCAGAGCGGAGGCGACGCCTCCGGGGTCGCCGGCGGTGACGGTGGCGGGATCGGCCGGGGGCGCGCCGACCGATCCCGCGGCCGCGTCAGTGAGTTCTGCCGGAAGCTTCGGGTTGTACAGAGCCAGCGGCAGCGGCACCAGGCCGAGCCCCGTCAACAGCCCTTCCGCAGGGAGGAGTTCACCGGCAGCGCGGCCGCACGGGGCGCACTCCCGCAGGTGCCGGGCCAGCCGCTTGCGCATCAGCGGGGAGGGCCTGCCGTTCCAGGAGCCCAGCAGCGCGTCGAGCTCGGGGCACGGGGCAGTGCGGCCGTGCCGGTCGAGAAGGGCGACGATCGTCCGTGCGGTGTCGAGCTGTTCGCGCATCCGCTGTACGCGCACCGCGGCGTGCGCCAGTGGCACGGCCAGTCCGGCGGCGAGGTCGTCCCGGGTCAGCTCACCGGCCAGTTCCAGCCACCACAGGGACGCCGTCTCCCGGTGTCCGGGGTCGAGCCAGGCCATGGCGAGCGCGGTCTCCCGGCGCTGGCCGCTGAGTTGCATGCGCAGTACCGCCGCCTCCTCGAAGCCCGTGCCGGGCAGGGCGCTGTCCATCTCCTCCTCGGCGGGCACCCGCACCGGGCCGGCCTGCTCCGTCCGCCACCGGTCGCGCACCTGGCGCAGGGCTATGGAAACCAGCCAGGACCGGTAGCGGTCCGCATCGCGCAACTGCGGAAGCCCGGTCAGCACACGCAGCACCGTCTCCTGCACCAGGTCGTCGACGTCCGAGCCGCCCCCGACCGCACGGCCCACCACGTTGTAGACGAGGGGGAGCGAGTCCTCGACGAGGTCGGCCATCGCCCGCCGGTCGCCGGCGCGAGCGGCGCGCACGGTGCGGAACTTCGCTTCTGAACTCTGCACTCGAAACTCCTGAGACATGATCGGGACACCTGGACCGCGGGGGCCCGAGACCTCTTCGTGAGGCCTCACCCTGGCAGACGTGCTGCGGGAACGCGGATAACGGGAATCCCCGAACAGCGGAAGAAGAATGCCGAACCCGCCGGACGCCCGGCCCTGTGGGGCCGCCGCCCCCGGAGCGCGGGATGCGCACGGTGGGCGGGGCCGTCCGCTGTCCCTCCGGAGCCGTGGGACGCGCACTGCGGGCGGGGTCAGCCGCCCTCGCTGGGGGGCGCGGGATGCGCTCTGTGCAACCGTGCCGCATCCCTTGACACGTCCGGCGGATCGGAGTTCTCTTCAGCACGCCCTACAACCTAGTTGCAGATAATGCAACATCGGAGGTTCGTATGACTCTTTCCCGACGCCGAGTGCTCCAGGGCCTGGCCGTCGCCGGTTCCGCCGCGGCTCTCCCCGCGGTGACCGCTTCCCCGTCGCATGCGCTGGCGGGATGGCCCACCTTCACCTTCCGGCGGGAGGCGTTCCGCCGCGAGGACCTCGCCTACAACCCGACCAACGAGCTGATCTTCCCCTGCATCCGCAAGGTGGAGGGCCGAGCGGCCAATCCGCTGGGCCGGTACTACCTCTACTACGCGCCGCACGACCCGCCGGGCGGCATCTGCGTCGCGTACAGCGACGACCCCGGCGGGCCGTTCACCGAGTACACCGGCAACCCGCTCGTCGCGCGGAACTGGTCCCCGCACTACTCCGTCTCCCACGTGTCCTCGCCCCACGTACTGTGGAACGAGTCCAACCGGACCTTCTACCTGTACTTCCACGGCGAGAACAACACCATGCGGTTGGCCCGTTCGGCCGACGGACTCAACTGGACGTACGACAGCGTCATCCTGACGACAGCTCAGTTGCCGTCCGGCGTCACCGAGACGTCCTACGCGCGCGCGTTCCGGCACACCATCGCCGGTCGCGGCAACACCTACATCATGCTGTTCATGGGCAACCAGGCAGGCACCCGGAAGATCTGGCTGGCCTGGTCGAACGACCAGCGCAACTGGACCGTGCGGCAGACTCCGCTGATCTCCCCGGCGGCGGACGGGGAGTCGCAGATAGGCAACCCGCACCTGGTGCTCAAGAACGGAGTGCCCCACGTGATCTACAACGGGTCGCTCGGCCGCATCTACGTCACCCGGGTCGGGGCGGCCTTCACCGAGGAGGCGCACCTGGGTGCGATGCACACCCCGCTGTCCGGCTTCCCCGACTACGGCCGCGCGGCCGCACCCGCCTTCGCTCAGGTGGATGGCGTGGTCTACATGTACTACGAGGCGGGCATCCGACTCGACGGCCGGATCGCCATCGCCACCGCCCCAGCGGTCAGCGATCTGACCTGGCCCATCTGACCGGGCCCGCCTGAACCGGCCCATCTGACCGGCCCGCCTGAACCGGCCCATCTGGCCGCTCTCCTCGCCGGTCGGGGATCTGCGGTGATCACGGCTGGACATCCGGCCGGGGCGGTGGCCTTACGCATCGGACTGTTCGCCAACTGCCGGGGGAGATGGCATGGTTCCCCCGGCGGTGATGGCCACCGCGATCCCGCTCACCCGCCCCCGGGCCATGGCCTGGTCTTCCCGCCCGAACTGCTGCGGCCGGATACGTGTCAACACCGGCGGCGGGGCGCCCAGCCCCAGCGCCCCGTGCGACGCTCCGGCGACCCCGCTCCGCGTGTCTACCGTTCCGGCCGCACCGCCGCACCCTTTCCGGCGCAGCGCGCCTCGCGCTCGTCCCGGATCGGCTCGTCGGCCAACGCGCGAAAGGCCCCCGTCTGTAGCGTGGCCCGCACCGGCGTCGCCGCTGACGCGCTGCGCACCGGTGGAGCGCGCCTGATCGGGGGCTGTCGGCACCGACGAGCCGGCAGGGGTCGAGGTCCTGTACGGACCCTGCCCCCTCACCGTGGTCATCCCACTGATGCCCGACACGTGAACCGGCTCCTCGTCCGCTCCGCGCATCGGCGTAGAGCGCGCCGACCCGGACGTCCCGATCCAACGAACGAGGTCACGCTCGTCGCCCCCCGGGGGTGTAAAGGGTTTACGTTTCGTACGGTACGGGCGTCAACTGGGCCGAAGAGCTGCGAAGTTGCCATCCCGTACGCAGACACGCTCCGCGGTGATTCCCTCCCTCCTCCGCCTTGCAGGGGCGCGCACCCCATCTCGCTCCCTGATCCCGGCCTGATCCAGACGAATGGCTTACGTTCCGCCGCGCCGCGAAGCTGCCGCCAACCGAAGGCAGCGCGCGGCCTCTTCGCGCGCTCGCAGCGGTGCCGGTCGTCGGAGCAGTTCACGCGAGCACTCCTTCGGGCGCACCTCCAGAGGCAGCCGATGCGCAATCGTTTGTGCATAGCCACGCGGAAGTCGAACGACATAACCCCTTTCGTATGGTTCGCGGTGTCACGTCGCCCTGGCGGCCGGGCGGTGCGACGCCCCCGCGGCCAGCAGATTCGCCGTCAGTAATCGCTGCCGCGACCCTTGACCCTCCGAATGTAAAGCTTTTACTCTCCTCAGGAGCCGCCGGTGAGCTGCCGCGTCGTCGGGCGGCGCCATCAGTGTGTCGAGCCGCGTCGCCGCCGTGGCGCGGCCGGCTCGCCCCAGAGGGGACGGTCGAGCGGGGAAGCAGTTCGGCCGCCACAGGACCCGTCGCGCACCGGAGAAGGAACTCGCCCGTGACTGACAGAACCGACCATCCCGCGCGGGCCGAGCAGCCCGGCGTCGCGCCCGACATCCCGGCGGACAGCACGATTCGGTGGGATCCCGACTCCGCGCGCCTTCCCCGGCGCAATCCGCGCGAGATCCGCGCCCTGCTGGCGGCGGCTCCCGCCCGGTGGCAAGCCTTTCCACCCGCCGAGGACCGCGCGGCATGGAAGGACGCCTCCCGGCACCTGACCGCCGCGGCGCGGGACGGCCTCCTGGAAGCCGGCCGCCGCGCGGCCGAGGCCCCGGTGCCGGCCCTGCCCGCCGCCCTGTGGCGCGCCTACGCCCGGACCGGCGAGCGCAAACCCTACGAGACCCCCTGGTACGGACGCCGCCGACTGCTCAGCGACCTCGTCGTCGCCTACGGGCTCGAACCGCGGCAGGACCTCGTGGACGCGATGACGGACCTCCTCTGGGCCGTCTGCGAGGAGACCACCTGGTGCTTCCCGGCGCACGACCCACGGGAACTGCCCGACGCGCGCACCCCGGTGGTCGACCTCTTCGCCGCCCTGACCGCCGTCGCGCTGGCCGAGACCCTCGCGGTGGCCGGCGGGGGCCTCCCCGCCCCGCTCGTGGAACGGGTGCGGCGGGAGGCCGAGCACCGGGTCATCGGACCGTACCTGGACAGCGACTCCTGGTCCTGGCTGTACAACGGCCCCGGCGCTCGGGTCACCAACTGGGCCGCGGTCTGCGCCTTCGGCGCGGTCGGCGCCGCCTGCTACCTGGTCGACGACGACGAACGGCTGGCGAAGCTCCTGCACAAGGCCGCCGTCTCCATGGGCGACTACCTGGAGAACTTCGACCCCGACGGCGGCACCAGCGAGGGCACCGGCTACTGGTCCTTCGGGTTCGGCTCCTTCTGCCAGCTCGCCGACCTGGTCGAGCGCCGGACCGGCGGCGCCTGGTCGTGGTTCGACGCCCCCGTCGCCCGCGCCACCGCCTCGTTCCCCCTCCGCTCCCGGCTGAGCGGCACCTCCTGGGTCACCTTCTCCGACGTCGACTTCCAGGTCTCCTTCGCCGGCTGGCTCCTGCACGACCTCGGCCGGCGCTACGGAGACCGGGAACTGCTCGCCCTGGCCGCCGGCCCGGTGAGCAACTGGGACTGGCATCGGGCCAACTCCGCCGTGACCACCGCGCTGCGGTCGGTCCTGAGCCCCGGGTACGGCCGTGACGACGCGGCGCTGCCCGCCCCCGCCCCCTCGGACTGGTTCCGGGGCCTCCAGTGGCTCGTCTCCCGCGCCGAGCCGGCGTCCCCGCAGACCCTCGCCGTCGCGGTCAAGGGCGGCAACAACGGTGAGATGCACAACCAGAACGATGTCGGATCGCTCATCGTGCGCTGCGGCGGCGAGGACCTCGTGGTGGACCCCGGCCGTGGCACCTACACCCGGGAGTACTTCAGCAACCAGCGCTACACCTTCCTTGTCAACCGCTCCCGCGGGCACTCCCTCCCGCTCCCGAACGGCGTGGAACAGCGCGAGGGCGGCGCGTTCCGCGCGAGCGTGCGGGACGTCCACCGCGACGGGAGCGGCGACCGGGTCCGCTACGACCTCACCCGCGCCTATCCGGACGAGGCGCACCTGGCCTCCCTGGAACGCGAGGTCGCCCTGGTACGAAGCGCGGCGCCCCACGTCCGGGTCACCGACACCTTCGCCTTCACTCGCGACGGCCTCGCCGAGTCCGTCTTCGTCACCTTCGCCGAGGTCGAGCTGCGGGAGGGATACGTCCTGCTCGTCGGAGAGCGCGCCCGCCTGCGCATCGACCTCCCGGACGACATGGAGCTCGACGTCTCTGTCGAGTCGCAGGAGGTGGTGCTCGCGCAGAGTCCGCTCGCCGTCCAGCGCCCGACCACGATCCGCCGGATCGCCGTCCGCGCCGCACACCCCGCACCGAAGCAGGAACTCAACTTCGTCCTCACGCCGGTCCTCACACCGGCTTGACCGGCGACGCGCCAAGCCCCCGCGACCCGCCGAGGCATTCCCACCCCGAGGTGAAAGGCCCCACCGATGACGCAGAGGTCCCCCCACCCCACCCGTACCCCCTCGACCCGCACCCGTGGACAGCGCGCCGCCCGCGCCGCCGCCCTCCTTGCCACTCTTTCCCTGCCCCTCGCCCTCCTCGCCCCGGCCGCGGGCGCCTCCGCCTCCCGGGCGGCCGCGCCGGCGGCGGACTCCGCGCCGGAGGGGCCGCGCTTGCGGGACGTCACCGACAAGCCCGTCGGCACCGCTGTCCGCGAGGAGGTGCTGCGCCGCACCGACGACATCGGAGCCCGCTACCGGCAGACCCTCGCCGAGGAGTTCTCCATGGTCGTCCCCGAGAGCGAGCTGAAGTTCAACCGGCTCCGACCGCGGGCCGGCGCCGAGCCCGCGCGCCCTGTCGCCGCCGACTACAACCTCACCCTGCCGCAGCCGATCCTGGACGCGGCGGCGGCGAACGGCCAGGAGGTGCGCGGCCACACGCTCGTCTGGTACCGCACCAACCCGGCCTGGATCCTGAACACCGCCTATACCGGCGACCAGCTCCTGGAGATCATGCGCGGCCACATCGCCTTCACCACCCGGCGCTACGCCGACCGCATCGACACCTGGGACGTCGTCAACGAGGCTCTGGACGCGGACGGGACACTGCGCGAGCCCTGCAACCCGGACGCGCCCGCCGCAGGCGCGGAGTGCGGCCGCTCCGGGGCCCTCAGCAAGGCCTCGGTCTGGCAGCGGATCGGCGGCAGCGAGGACTACACGCACATCATCGAGGCGTTCCGCGCCGCACGGAAGAACCTCCCCGCCTCCGCCAAGCTCTACTACAACGACTTCGGGATCGAACGCTCGGGGCCCAAGGCCGACGGCGCCCTCGACCTGGTCAAGAGGCTCCTCGCCGAGACGGGCGAGACCTCCGACGGGCAGACGAGGCCGCTGGTCGACGGCATCGGCTTCCAGGCGCACCTGGGCGTCGACTGGACCCCCGCGTACGTCGCCGACTTCCGCGCGAACATGAAGCGGTTCACCGACCTCGGCCTGGAGACCCAGATCACCGAACTCGACGTCGGCGTCGACCTCCCCGTCACCCCGGCGAAGCTGGAGGTCCAGAAGCGCGTCTTCCACGACATCGGCCGCATGTGCGCCGAGGAGGAGGCCTGCACGGCGATCCTCCTCTGGGGCTTCTCCGACCGGTTCCAGTGGATCGGCGAGGGCTGGCCCGGCCAGTACGGCGCGGCGACCGTCTTCGACGAGGAGTTCGCGGCCAAACCCGGCTACTTCGGCTTCCGCGACGGGCTGACGCTGCCGACGCCCCTGCTAACGGCCTCCACGGGCCGGCGGTGACCCGCCCCTGATCACCGGCGCGGCGGGAGAACACCTGACAGCCCCCGCCGCGCCGGCCCGACCCCTTCGACTCCACCGAACGCGAACCCGAATCCGTACTACGCGTACACCCGTGACACACCACCGGCCGCCCGGCACCGTGCGGCCCGAGGAGGACACCACCGTGGCCGACCCCCGCACCCCGCACCTGATGTTCGGCGGCGACTACAACCCCGAGCAGTGGGACGAGTCCGTCTGGGAGGAGGACGTCCGGCTGATGGGCGAGGCGGGCATCACCACCGTCAGCCTCGGCATCTTCGCCTGGGCGGCGATCGAGACCTCCCGGGGCGTGTACGAGTTCGGCCGGCTGGACCGGGTCATCGACCTGCTGCACGCCGGGGGAGTGGAGGTCTGCCTGGCCACCGCCACCGCCTCGCCGCCCAACTGGCTGGTCGAGGCCCACCCCGAGGTGCTGCCCGTCGACGCCGACGGCCGCCGGCTCGGCCCCGGATCCCGCCAGCACTACTGCCCCAGCTCCCCGGTATACCGCGAGCGCGCCGCCGAACTGACGCGGCGCATCGCCCGCCGCTACCGCGACCACCCCGCGGTCGTCATGTGGCACATCAACAACGAGTACGGCTGCCACGTGCAGCAGTGCTTCTGCGACGTCTCCGCCGCCGACTTCCGCCGCTGGGCGCGCATGCGCTACGCCGACGACCTCGACGCCCTCAACACGGCCTGGACGACGACGTTCTGGGGTCAGCGCTACACCGGCTGGGAGCAGATCCAGCCGCCGCGCATCGCCCCCACCACCCTCAACCCGGCCCTGCTGCTCGACTACCGGCGCTTCAGCTCCGACGCCCTCCTGGACTGCTTCCTCACGGAGTCCGACATCCTGCGCGCGGAGGCCCCGGACATTCCGCGCACCACCAACTTCGTCGGGCTCCTGGAATCCCTCGACCAGTGGAAGTGGGCCCCCCACCAGGACGTCGTCGCCCTCGACTCCTACCCCGACCCCACCGACCCCGACGCCGCCGCCCGGCAGGCCCTCACCTTCGACCTGTCGCGGTCCCTGGGAGCCGGCCGCCCCTGGCTCCTCCTGGAGCAGGCGCCGTCGGCGGTCAACTGGCGGGACGTCAACGTGCCGAAGCCGCACGGCGCCATGCGGCTGTGGAGCCACCAAGCCGTGGCCCGCGGCGCGGACGGCGTGATGTTCTTCCAGTTCCGGCAGTCCCTCGGTGGCGCGGAGAAATGGCACTCGGCGCTGCTGCCGCACGGGGGCACCGACTCGCGTATCTGGCGCGAGACCACCCGCCTCGGCGCGGAACTGCGCGAGCTCCGGCAGGTGGCCGGCACCACGTCGACCGCCGACACCGCCATCGTCCTCGACTGGAACAACTGGTGGGCCCTCGGCCTCGACGCCCGCCCCTCCTCCCGCCTCGACCTCCCCGACCTGCTCCTGGAGCACTACCTGCCGCTGTGGGAGGCGAACATCGCGGTCGACTTCGTGGGGCCCGGCGCCGACCTCTCCCGCTACCGGCTGGTCATCGTCCCGCACCTCTACCTCGTCGACGACCAGGACGCCCAGAACCTCCACCGGTTCGCCGAGAACGGCGGCCACGTCCTCATGTCGTACTTCAGCGGCATCGTCGACGGCCAGGACCGCACCAGGCCCGGCGGTTACCCCGGCGCGTTCCGCGACCTCCTCGGCCTCACGACCGAGGAGTTCTGGCCGCTGCCCGCCGGCCGGGAACAGACCCTCGCCCTCGCCGACGGCCGTACCGGCCGGGCCACCGTCTGGCACGAGGAGGTCGTGCCCGGGACCGCCAAGACCCTCGCCGCCTTCGCCGACGGGCCGCTCGCCGGATCACCGGCCGTCACCCGCAACACCTACGGCCTGGGGAGCGTCACGTACCTCGCCTGTACGCCGGACCGGACGACGTTCCGGGCCCTGGTGCACGAGGCGGCGGCCGCGGCCTCCGTAACGCCTCTCCTGCCGGACGTTCCCCCCGGCGTCGAGGTGACCCTGCGCTCCGGCGGCGACGGTGAGGCGCTGTTCCTGCTCAACCACAACGACCGTCCGGTGTCCGTGGCCGTGCCCGCGGGCGCGGCGGCCCTCGTCGGCCCGTCGGCGGACGACGACGGGGTCGTCAGCCTGCCGCCCCTCGGGGTCGCCGTCCTCGTCACGTCCCCCTGACCGGACCGGAAGTCCTCTTGACCCGAGCCGTCGCACCGCACATCCCAGGAGACACATGCACACGCATCGCCCGCAGGCGGCCATCGCCATGGAGCCGGCCTTCGCGGACCAGATCCTCACCCCTGCCGTGCGGGAGAGACTCGCCCGCAGCGTCCGGCTCCCGGACGGCGCCGTGCACGCCGATCCGCTCGCGGGCGCCGGCCGGGAGGTGCTGGGCGACGCGGAGATCCTCGTCACCGGCTGGGGCTGCCCGCCCGTCGACAGCGCCGTGCTCGACGCCGCCCCACGGCTGCGGTCCGTCGTCCACACGGCCGGCACCGTGCGGGGCCTGATCACCCCGGAGTGCTGGAGCCGCGGCATCAGCGTCGCCTCGGCGGCCGCGGCCAACGCGCTCCCGGTGGCCGAGTACACGCTGGCGATGATCCTGCTCACCAACAAGCACATCCTGGAGGGCGCCCGCGAACTCAGGCTCCGGCGTGGCCAGTTCGAGGATCCGGTCTACCGCCGGGTACCGGGCAACTACCGGCGCACCGTCGGCATCCTGTCCGCCTCGCTGATCGGACGCCGGGTCATCGAGCTGCTGGCCCCGCACGACCTCGACGTCCTGCTGTACGACCCGTACACGACGCCCCGGCAGGCCGAGGCGCTCGGCGCCCGCTCGGTGCCGCTGCCGGAGCTGTTCGCCGCCGGCGACGTCATCAGCGTCCACACCCCGCTGCTCCCGGAGACCGTCGGGCTGGTCGGCGAGGCCGAGCTGCGCGCCATGCGCGACGGGGCGACGCTCATCAACACCGCCCGCGGCCGGGTCGTCGACCACGACGCGCTCGCCCGGCACCTCGCCACCGGCCGGATCAGGGCCGTCCTCGACGTCACCGACCCCGAACCGCTGCCGGCCGACTCCCCGCTCTACGCGCTCGACAACGTGCTGGTCACCCCGCACATCGCCGGGTCGGCCGGCGGGGAACTGGCCCGCCTGGGCGACTTCGCCGCGCAGGAGATCGAACACTGGGCTACACACGGGAAGTTCGCCCACCCCCTCCAGGAGACAGCGCTCGCGATCACCGCCTGACGCCCCTGCACCACCCCCTTCGCTTTCCTCTTCCCCTTCCCCCTCTGCCCGTCGCCAGGAGGCCCCGCCATGCCCGCCCCCGCGCCCGAGCCGACGCCCGAGACCGCCGCGCCCGCCGGCACCTCCGCAACACTGAGCCGGCGCAGACTCGCTCAGTACACCGCCGCCGCCTTCGCGGCCTCCACCCTCACCGCCCGCGCGGCCGCCGCCGCCCCGCACCGGGGCGCCCCGGCCGCGAAACCCCCGCTCGCACCGCTCGCCCCGCTGCCTGCCGGAGTGCCGGCGCGGGCACAGGTGGCCCCCGAGGAGCAGCGGCTCGCCTCCTACCTGGCGACCCTGCCCGCACTGGCCAACGCCGTCGAGGACACCGATCCCGACGCGTACGGCTACATCACCGGCGGCTGGTGGCGGGACTGGCCCAACACCTTCAACGCCCGGGTCCAGGAGAACGTCCTCACCATGGCGTGGTTCCACCGCCACGACCGGAAGTGGAACCCCTACCACCGCGACCCGGCGCTCCTGGCCCGGCTGGACGCCGCCCTGCACCACTACCTCGACCTGCAGTTCGACGACGGCTCGTGGCCCGAGTACTACGCCCTGGAGCACTCCCGGGCCACCACCGGCTTCGCCCTCACCTTCCTCAGCGCCACGCTCGGACACCTGGAAGCCGCTCGGGCGCTGCCCGCCACCCGCCGTCGGCTGTCCCGGGCGATCGAGCGGGGCATCAGGTGGTTCCTCGACCCGGGCAACCCCGAGGTGTGGACCCGCAACCTGCCCTACACCAACCACATCGCCACCGGACTCCTCGGCGCCGCCCAGTACCTCAAGCTGCACCCCGACCGCGCCCTGCGCCGGCGGCTCGACGACCGCGTCGAGGCGTTCGCGCAGGCCGGACTGAGCCCGGCGGGCTACTTCTACGAGGAGACCGGCGCCGACGTCAACTACTCCCTGAACGTCATGTCGCCCGACCTCGCTGCCCTGTACGAACTCACCGGCAACCGCACCGTCAAGACGTTCCAGCAGACCCACCTCGACTGGCTCGGCCACAACCTGCTGCGCGAGCCCGACGGCGCCGGCTGGTTCTGCAACGTCGCCCCCAGCACCCGTACCTCCGCGCACTTCCTGGACGACGCGCCCCGCGAGGAGGAGCGGAGCAACCTCAACCGGCTCTGGGCCCGGCACCTGCCCGCGATGGCCGCCTACCTGCCCACCGACGAGGACAAGCGTGCCGAACGCGCCGCCTGGCGCGCCGCCACCGAGCCGGTCGCCCCGCTGGGCAAGGGCAAGGTCTCCCCGAGTCCGGTGCGCGACGCCGACTACGAGGACCGCCACCCCACCCCCGCCCAGAAGAAGGCGGCCATCGCCCAGGCCCCCTACCTGCGCGCCGACACCTACACCGAACACCGCTCCGACCCGCTCGGCCAGGACTACCTGTTCGTCCGGCGCCCCTCCTACTACGCCGGCTCACACTGGGGCTACCGGGCCACCGACCGGGTGCGCAACGGGCTGAGCTTCTGGTGGCACCCGCGGGCCGGAACGGTGATCCACTCCGTCAACAACGACGACAACGGCTGCTGGACCACCGCGGTGGAAGCCGGTCCCGTCGACCGCCTCGACGCCCGCTGCACCCTGCGCTTCGAGTACCTCCAGGGCACCCCGGCCGAAGGATTCCGCGTCCAGGACCCGTCCACCGTCCCGCCCACCGAGTCCCTGAGTGTGCGGTACACGGCGGTCGGCGACGTCATCCGCAAGGAGGCCGTGCACACCCCCACCCAGCTGGCGGTCCACGTCGAGGTGGCCGGCCCGTTCACGGAGCGCGTCCCGCTGGTGCTGCATCCCACCGACCGGCTGACCTTCGAGGGCAGCCGCGTCGAGCCGGTCCCCGGGCAGCCCGCCGAAACTCGTGCCACCGCTCTGCGCATCCGGCGCGGCGACACCACGGTCACCGTCTCCTGGGACCGCGAACTCCCGGTCCAATTCGTCCCGTTGGCCACCACGTACTTCCGCGACAAGAAGCGGCGCCAGCACGCGCTGGTCGTCGCCGCCGAAGGGACCCTCGACTACCGGATCGGGGCCGACGGCTGACCGGACGGACGTCGGGCCACCCGGTCAGGTGAGCGCGGGCCTGGACGCGATCGCGCGCTCCAGGCCGCGCACCACGGTGTGGGTCAGCGTCCCGACCTCACCGATCCCGATCTCCACGGTGTCGCCGTCCGCCAGCGAGAAGGGCAGGTCGGGGACGAGGCACGTCCCGGTGGAGAGGACCACCCCGTCGGGGAACACGTCGGCCCGGAACAGGTGCTCCACCAGGTCGTCCAGCCGCCGGTGCAGCCGGGAGGTACTCGCCTCGCCGGCCCAGACCACCGAGCCGCCGCGGTGGACCGCCATCCGGATCGGCAGCTCGTACGGGTCGGTCACCTCCCACGACGGGCGGATGGCCGGCCCCACCACGCAAGAGCCCAGATAGGCCTTGGCCTGCGGCAGGTAGAGCGGGTTCTCGCCCTCGATCGTGCGCGAACTGACGTCGTCGCACACGGTGTAGCCGACGGTCTCCCCGTGCGCGTTGAGGACCAGGGCCAGCTCCGGTTCGGGGACGTCGATCGCCGAGTCGGCGCGCACCGCGGCCGTCCCGCCGTCGCCGACCACCCGCCAGGCCGCGGACTTGAAGAACAGTTCGGGCCGCTCCGCCCCGTAGACCCGGTCGTAGACGTCGGCGGACGACTCGCTCTCGGTCATCCTGGCCAGCCACGAACTCTGGTAGGTGACGCCCGCGGCCCAGACCTCCATCCGGCCCTCGACGGGTGCCAGTTGTTCCGCGCCGGCCACCGGCGGCGCCCCGGCGGCCCGCTCGGTGAGCGCGCGCAGTTCGGCCAGGGGCAGCCGCAGCAGTTCGGCCAGCGGCAGCGGGAGCGGCCGGACGTGCCCGCCGGCCAGCACCCCCGCCCCGACGGCGCCGTCGATCGCGCAGCGGACGATGTGGGTCATGCGGTTCCTCCGGTGAAGGGCGTGGCGGGGCGGCCGGTGGCCCCCGGGTCGAGGGCGAACAGAGAACCGGCGAGCGGCTGGTCGGCGAGCTGGGCCGGATCGAGTCCGTAGGCGGCCGACGTCACGTACAGCACGTCGCCGGCCGGGCCGCCGAAGGCGCAACTCGTCACCTGGGTGACCGGCAGCCGCACCACCCGGTCCAGCGTGCCGGCGGGGGTGTAGCGGTGTACGGCTCCGCCGCCCCACAGCGCCACCCACAGGCAGCCGTCCTCGTCGACGGCCATCCCGTCGGGCATGCCCTGGGCGGCCGGGACCGCGACGACGGGACGGCGGTCGCGAATCGCGCCGGTCGCGTCGTCGTAGGCGTAGGCGTCGACCCGCTGGGTGCGGCTGTCGATGTGGTACATGGTGGTCCCGTCGGGGCTCCAGCCGAGCCCGTTGGACAGGTGCACCCCGCTCAGTACCTGGGTCACCCCCGCCCTGTCGTACCGGTACAGGGCGGCCGCGCCGCGCTCGTCGCCGTACGGCATCGTCCCTGCCCAGAGCCGGCCCGACGGGTCGCACTTGGCGTCGTTCATGCGGTTGCCGGGACGGTCGGCCTCCACCGCGGCCAGGGGATGCGGGGAGCCGTCGGCGGCGAGGCGGGCCACGCCGTCGCGGACGGCGAGCACCAGGGTGCCGTCCGCGGCCGGGAGCGCCGCGCCGACGTGCACCCCGACGTCCGTGGTGCGGTCGTCGCCGGTGGCCGGATCGAAGACGTGCACCGCGCAGCCGGTGACGTCGACCCAGAGGAGCCGCTGGGCGGCGGCGTCCCAGGCGGGGCCCTCCCCGACGTCCGCGCGGACGCGCAGGACGGGTTCGGCCGTGCGTGTGCTGACCATCAGTGCTCCTTGTCGTCGTCGTGCGGCCGGATCGCCGTCTTGACGATCTCGGGGTCGGGTGCGGCGAGCAGGCCCGGCACCTCGTCCAGGGACGCCACCCGCAGCGGGAGGAGCGCCGGGTCGACGACGCCGGCGGCCAGCAGCCGCACCGCGGTGGTGACGTCCTCGTCCCACAGGTGCGCGGCGGTGCCGACCAGGTGCTTCTCGTTCAGCACCACGTCGGCCAGCGGCAGTTCGGCGTCCCGGGCGCCGAACCCCACCAGGACGACGGTGCCGCCGGGCCGACAGCGGCGCACCGCCTCCCGCAGCAGGCCCGGGGCGCCCGCGCACTCGAACACCACGTCGGCGCCCCGGCCCCCGGTGAGGGAGCCGAGGACGCCGCCCAGTTCGCCGGGCTCCGCCGACACCGCGCCGGCCCGGGCGGCCCGTTCGCGTCGGGCGGCGAGCACGTCGGAGGCGACCACGCGCATCCCGGCGGCGACCGCCACCTGCGTCAGCAGCAGACCGACCGCGCCGGTCCCCAGCACCAGCCCGGTCGCTCCCGTGACGTCGCCGGCCTTCCGCAGCGCCCGGACCGCGACGGCCGTCGGCTCGGCGAGCACGGCGGCCTCGACCGGCAGCCCTTTTGGCACCGGTACACAGGTGCGGGCGTCGGCGAGGACGTACGCGGCGAGCCCGCCGTCCAGGTGCAGGCCCCGTACGGCCTGGCGTGCGCAGATCCCCTCCTGGTGGCGGCCGCACCACCAGCAGGCCCCGCAGCCGAGCACCACGTCGGGGATCACCCGGGTACCGACGGGCAGCCGCTCGGCACCGGCGCCCGGGCCGTGCGCCGCGACGACCCCGACGATCTCGTGGCCGAGGGTGACGGGGGCCTTCGTGCCGGTCAGCGGGTGCGGCTCGACCGCCACCGCGACGGGTCCGTCCCGGTACTCCTCGGCGTCCGTGCCGCAGATCCCGCACAGCTCCACCCGCACCAGCACCTCGCCGGGGCCGGGCACCGGCTCGGGCACGTCCTCCACCCGCACGTCACGGCGGGCGTGCCAGCGCGCCGCCCTCACAACCGCGACACCCGCCGCTCGGCGCCCTCGCCCGCCGCCAGGCTCTCCCGCAGGCGTACCCCGTGGCCCGGCTCGCGCGAGGGCCGCACCCGGCCGCCGTCGATCACAGGCAGACCGGTGACCAGGGCGTCGTACCAGGTGCGCAGGAACGCGCGGACGGTCTCCTGGATCAGGCCGTTGGGCTGCGCGCACACGAAGTGCACGCACGCGGCCAGCGTGGCCGGACCGGTGCAGTCGTGCGGGGCGACCGGCACCCCGTAGGCGTCCGCCATCGAGGCGATCTTGCGGGCCTCGGTGATGCCGCCGGTCCACTGGATGTCGACGGTCAGGACGTCGACCGCCCCCGCGTCGAGCAGCGGCTTGAACCCCCGGCGGCCCACACAGGTCTCCCCGGTGGCGATCGGCGCGCCCGCGACCCGGGCCAGCGCGCCGTACGCGCTGGCCGCGTCCGGGCGCAGCGGGTCCTCGACCCAGTACGGGCTGTACGGGGCGACCGCGGCGATGATCTTCTCGGCGGCCGGCCGGTTCCACAGCCCGTGCAGCTCGACCATCAGCTTCATGTCGAGGCCGACCTCCTCGCGGACGGCGGCCAGCACCGCGACGCCCCGGTCGAGTTCGGCCGGGGAGATGTCGTTGCCGCCGGTCCGCTCGGCGGCGGTGTCGAAGGGCCAGACCTTCATGCCCGTCACGCCTTCGTCGAAGAGCTCGCGGGCGAGCCGGGCGGGCTCGTCCAGGAACGCCCGCAGGTCCTCGTAGCGGTCGCCCGCCGCGATCCCCCAGTTGTCCGACTCCTGCCGGATGGAGGTGGACACGTAGCCCGGACCGGCGCAGGTGTTGTAGACGTCCACCTCGTCGCGGACGGCGCCGCCGAGCAGGTCGACCAGCGGCAGTCCCGCCCGTTGGCCCAGCAGGTCCCACAGCGCGAGGTCGACGGCCCCGTTGCCGCGGGTCTCGGCCCCGGCGCCCTGGAAGCCGACGTAGCTGGTGAGCAGGCGCGCGAACCGCTCGGGCGTCGGGTCGGCGGCGCCCAGGAGCACGGGGGCGACGCTTTCGTGCACATAGGTCTCGACGGTGCGGGCGCCGAAGAACGCCTCACCCAGGCCGGTGTGGCCGGATTCGGTGTGCAGGCGGACGAACAGCAGGTTGGGCTGGACGTGCGGGCGGATCGTCTCAAGAGCGGTGATCTTCATCCAGGTCTCCCGGGTGGTGCCGGACGGACGGAACCGAGGTCGGGGTTCAACGGTCAGACCGGTATGACCAGTTGAGCCGGACCGAGACTGCTACGCGCACCGGACCGCGTCAACCCCACCGGCGCGCTCATCCCCGAACTCGCCGCGAAAAAACAGCAGTTGACGCGGAGCGGGGTGGCCGGGGAGCGGGTAGGGTCTGCGGTCTTACCGGTAACACCACCTGGGAGGGCGACGTCATATGCTCGAACTGGAAGGCCGCACGGCCCTGGTGACGGGAGGCGCCGGCGACATCGGCGCGGCGATGGCGGCGGAACTCACCCGGCGCGGCGCCCGGGTCACCCTGCTCGACGTCAAGTCCCCCGACGATGCCGGACCGTGGCTCGCCACCGCCTCCGCGCACGGACCCGTCGACTACGTGCGGGCCGACGTCGCCGACCGGGCGGACCTCGACACGGCACTGGAGTCGGCCGGCCCGTTCGAGCTCGTGCTGGCCAACGCCGGGATCGTGGAGTCCGCCCCGTTCCTCGACATCACCGCCGAGCAGTGGGACCGGCAGCTCGGGGTCAACCTCACCGGCTGCTTCCACACCGCCCAGGCCTGCGCCCGCCTCATGGTGGCCCACGGGATCGCCGGCCGCATCGTGCTCACCGGGTCCTGGGTGGGCACGGTGCCGTGGCCCGAGATAGCCGCCTACAGCGTGACCAAGGCGGGCGTGGGCATGCTCGCCCGTTCGATGGCCAAGGAACTCGCGGGCCACGGCATCCTGGTCAACGCCCTGGCACCGGGGATCGTGGCCGCCGGACTCGCCAAGTGGCAGTGGGAGAACGAGCCCGCGTATGCTGCCCGCGCCGCCGGGGCCATTCCGCTGGGACGACCCCAGACGGTGGAGCAGGTGGCCCGGACGGCCGCGTTCCTCTGCTCACCGGACGCCGACTACATCACCGGCGCCACGCTGCTGGCGGACGGCGGCTGCTCGCTGTTCCACCAGGAATGACGACCCGCCGCCCACCGGCGCACCGATCGCACTCCGTGGAGGAAACGTGTCGCCGACGGCGAGCAGCGAGGACGGCCTCGCCCGCGCCGGACGGGCCCCGACGAAGCGGATCCTGGCCGAACGCCTGGAGATGGAACTCCTGTCCGGAAACCTGCCGGCCGGCACCAAGCTCGAATCGGAGCGGGCGCTCGCCCAGCGCTTCGGGGTGAGCCGCCCCATGGTCCGGGAGGTGCTGCACGGCCTGGAACAGCGCGGCCTCATCGAAGTCGCCCCCGGGCGCGGCGCGTTCGTCCGTGATGTCCGCGTCACCGACGTGGTCCGCCCCGTGGACGCGCTCTACCGGCAGCGCAGGCCGACCCCTCGCGACGTCATCCACGCCCGGCTGATGCTGGAGCGCGAGACCGCGGCGCTCGCCGCCCGGCACGCGACCGAGGAGGACCTGCTGGCCCTCGATGTGAGCCTGACCCGGTTCGACGCGGCACGCGACGTCGTCTCCCGCGCGCGGGCCGACATCGACTTCCACGCGACGATCGCCCGGGCCGCGCACAGCCAGGTCATCGAGATCATGTTCAGCTCGATCGCCGGCCTCACCTTCGAGCTGATGCTCCGCAGTCTCGGTGACCCCTCCGTGGTCCGTGAGGGCGTGCCCTACCACCGCGAGATCCTTTGCGCGATACGTGCCCGCGACCCCGAAGCCGCCGCCGCCGCGATGACCGGCCACCTGGACGTGGCCCTGCGCACCTACGGCGACGACCTCGACAAGAGCCTCGATCTTGTGGCCCAGCGCAGCATCGAGCAGCTCATGGGCCTCTCCGGCGACTGAGCCGTCCCGGGCCCAGCTCGTTCGCGCACGTGATCAGGCCGCCCGGAACTGCGCCTTGAGATAGAGGTCGAAGGCGCGGGCGCCGAGCAGCCGCCGGGAGTGGACGAGCGCCTTGGCGGCGGGCGTGACGACGTACCGCGCCCTCGGCCGCGCGGTCGTCACGGCCTTCTCGATCACCTTCGCCACCGCCTCGGGCGGGGCGCTGAGCGCCTTCGACCGGTAGGACTTCGCCATCTGCTCGTCGGCGGCGGCATTGAGCCGGGCGTAGGGCCCCGACGGCGCGGCGGAGCCGGTGAGCGTGTGGGCCGCGGTGTCGCCGAACGCGGTCCGGATCAGACCCGGTTCCACCAGGCTCACCTTGATCCCGAACGGCGCCGCCTCGAAGCGCAGGGCGTCGCTGAGCGCCTCCACCGCGTACTTGCTGGCGTGGTAGTAGCCGCCGGCCGGGAAGACCAGACGCCCGCCCATGGAGCCCACGTTGACGATGCGGCCGCCACCGGCGGCCCGCATCGCGGGCATCGCCAGCTGTGCCATCCTGCTGAGACCGAAGACGTTCGTCTCGAACTGGTGCCGGACCGCGTTCAGGTCGGTCTCCTCGACAGTGCCGTACTGGCCGTAGCCCGCGTTGTTGACCAGCGCGCCGACAGAGCCGTGCGCGGCCTCGATCTCGGCCACCGCGGCCCGCATCGACTCCTCGTCGGTGACGTCCAGCGGCAGGACTCGGGCGCCGGAGCGGGTGAGGTCGGCGATGGTCTCCACCTTGCGGGCGGTCGCGTAAACGGTGAGGTCCGGTCGACGGGCCAGCCGCTCGGCGGTGATCCTGCCGATCCCGGAGGACGTGCCGGTGATCAGAACTGCGGTCATGGTGACTCCTGGTCGAGGGGAGCGGCGGCGCCGGCCACAAGCAGCGCCACGCCGTGCCGTAGTCGCCGTACGGGGACGAGCGGGTCGGACAGGTCGGCCTCCAGGCCGCGGGTGAGGGCGAGGAGGAGGTGCGCCAGCTCCGCGTCGTCCGCCGGGTCGGTGGACGACGGGCGGGAGGCGCGGACGGCCGAGGCCAGCAGGTCGGTCATCGCCGCCATGTACCGGGCGTCGAGGTCCGCGATCAGGCGGGCCTGCTCGCCGAAGAGCTCCGCGGCGTGCGGGCTGTCCCGCGCGATGCGGAGTACCAGCTCCAGCTTGGCCATGAGGATCGCGGTGAGGCGCTCGGAGAGGCTCCCGGCCGCGCCGGCGGCATCACGTGACGCGGCCAGCGCCTCGTCGAAGAGCCGCTCGGCGACCCTGCGGTAGGCGTCGTCCTTGTTGCGGACGTACTGGTAGACCGCGCCGCGCGACAGTCCCGCCTCGCGGGCGATGTCCTCCATGGTGGTGCGCCGCACGCCGTGCCGGGCGAAGCACCGGTAGGCCGCGTCGAGGATATGGGCCGTCCGCTCCGTAGACATGCTGACAATAATTGCACGAAACGTCAGACTGTTCAATCCGTCGCGACGGACACGGCGCGGTGCCACCGGCGTGGTGCCGCCGCCGCGGTGCCGCGGTCGACATGCGGGGGCTCGTGATCCGGCCGCGCGAGAGCGCCAACCACGTCCGGACAGCCGAATCGGGGGTGACGAGCGACCGCACGCGCTTGAAGCGCGCGACCGTCGGCCCGGGCCGCGGGAAGGGCGTGGGGAGGGGGGCCGGCGGAGCCGCCATTCCGTCCGCGTCCGAGCTCGCACGGCGCAGTGGCCCGTCGTTCGCTCGCGCCGATCGCATGGCGGCCCCGCCTGCGGGCCGGGGGAAGTGGTCAGCCCTTGACGGCCCCGGTCAGCACGCCCTTGGTGAAGTGCCTCTGCAGGAAGGGGTAGACGCACAGGATCGGCACGAGCGCGATGACCAGCACGGCCATCTGCACGGACTGCTGCGGCGGCAGAGCTTCGGCCCCCGAGCCGTCCAGGCCGGCGAGCGGCGAGCCCTGGAGCACGTAGGTGCGCAGCACGAGCTGGAGGGGCCACTTCGAGGAGTCGGAGAGGTAGAGCAGCCCGCTGAAGAAGTTGTTCCAGTACCCGACCGCGTAGAACAGGCCGACCACCGCGATCACCGCCTTCGACAGCGGCAGCACGATCACGCCCAGGATGCGCCACTCGCCCGCCCCGTCGATGCGCGCGCTGTCCATGAGCTCCTGCGGGATGCTCTGGAAGAAGCCCCGCACGATCACCACGTTGAACGCGCTGATCGCCGTCGGCAGGATCAGGGCCGCGTAGCTGTCCAGCATGCCGAGCTGCTTGACGACGAGGTAGCTCGGGATGATGCCGGGGGTGAAGAGGAAGGTCAGCAGCACGATGAGCAGCAGCGGCCGCTGCAGTGTGCTGCCTTTGCGGCTCAGCCCGTACGCCGCGAGGACCGTCGCCGTCAGGCTGATCGCCGTGCCCAGCAGGGTGACGCCGGCGCTGACCAGGACCGCTCGGGAGACGACGCCACCTGAGAGGACGGCGCGGTAGGCGTCGAGCGTCGGGTCTTCCGGCCAGAGCACGAAGCCGCCGTTGCGGGTGAGTTCGGCCTGGCCCGCGAGGCTCGTGGCGATGACGACCACGAAGGGGAAGACGACCAGGACGACGACGGCCGTGAGGACGCTGCCTTTGAGCGCGCTGCCGGCCGGGGTCGGCTTCTCCATCCATACCGGGCGGGTCGAGGGACGCCGACGGAACCGATCGAGCACGGTCGACGGGGTGGACCGTTCGACGGGCGGGGGCGCGGAGCCACCGGGAGGACGGGTCGTGGTGGTGCTCATTTGGAGTAGACCCCCTGTTCGCCGAGCGCGTGCGCGACCCGGTTGGCCGCCACCACGAGAGCGAGGCCGACCAGCCCCTTGAGCAGGCCCGCCGCGGCGGCGACGCTCCAGTCGCCGTTCGCGACGCCGTTGAAGTAGACGTAGGTGTCGAGGACTTCGCCGGCCTCCGGGCCGACCGCGTCGCGTTGCAGCAGGATCTGCTCGAAGCCCACCGTCAGGGACTCACCGAGCCGCAGGATGAGCAGCAGCACGATGATGGAGCGGATGCCGGGCAGCGTGACGTGCCACAGCCGGCGCCAGCGCCCCGCGCCGTCGACGACCGAGGACTCGTAGAGCTGGTCGTCGATCAGGCTCAGCGAGGCGAGGAAGATGATGGTGCCCCAGCCTGCGTCCTTCCAGATCGCCTGCGTCGTGACGAGCAGGCTGAAGACGTCGGGGTTGGTCATGACGTCGACGACGCCCCAACCCCGTTCGCGCAGCATCTGGTTGAGCGCCCCGGAGCCGCCGAGGAGCTGTTGGAACAGCGCGACGATGATGACCCAGGAGATGAAGTGCGGCAGGTACACCACGCTCTGCACGACCCGCTTGATCCACTGGCTGGCGATGCTGTTCAGCAGCAGGGCCAACGCGATGGGGACCGGGAAGAACAGCAGCAGCTGGAGGGCCGTGATCTCCAGCGTGTTCCACAGCGCCTGCCAGAAGGCGGGATCGTCGAACATGGCGCGGAAGGCGTCGAATCCGACGAACGGGCTGTCAGCCACGCCGACGTACGGCAGGTAGTCCTGGAAGGCCACGATGTTGCCGAGCAACGGCAGGTAGTGGAAGACCAGGAACAGCGATATGCCGGGTATCACCATGAAGAGCAGGGAGCGGTCGCGACGCAGCCGGGCGAGCCGGTTCGCGGGAAGGCCCGACCGTTTCGCGCCGCGCCGCCCCGGCTTCTCGTCGTCCGGCGGAGCCTTTGGCCTGGGTGGATCGGTGGTACGGGCGGTGAGCGCCATCGTCGTCGTCTCCCTTGAGGCACGTCCCGGCTCGGAGCGGCATTCACGGCGGAGAACACGCCGGTCACGCTCCTGCGGCTGGAAGGACAGTAAAAGCTTTACACAAGGGGGTCAAGGGGATGGACGTGCTTCGTTCCACCGGGCGACGGCCGCGACGACGTCGGGTCGGCGCCGACGGGGGCGCCCTCCCGACCGCGAGCGGAAGTGCTCTCTTCGCCCGGTCACACCTCCGCGGCCGGCCTCCCGCCGCGCCGCCGCACGGAGTCTCGCCGGACGATGTGCGTCCCGAGCACCACGTGCGAGTTCACCGGCGTGTGCTCGTCGCGGTCCACCACCATCCGCACGGCCATCCTGCCCAGTTCCTCGTGGGGCAGGTGGACGGTCGTCAGCTTCGGATACAGGTCGGTGGCCAGCGGAATGTCGTCGAAGCCGACCAGCGAGACGTCCTCGGGCACCCTGATGCCGGCCTCCCGGAGCACGTCCAGAGCGCCTGCGGCCATCAGGTCGTTCCCCGCGAACACGGCCGTGAAGTCGAGCTGGTCGTGCAACGCCTGTTTCATGAGAGCCGCGCCTGCCGAGCGGGTGAAGCCGCGCCACAGCACCAGGTCCTCGTCGTAGGGATAGCCGTGGTCGTGCAGCGCGCGACGGTAGCCCTCCAGACGGTTCACCGGGGTGTGGTGGTTCGGCTCCCCGGTCAGGTGCAGGATGCGGCGGTGCCCGGCCGCCAGGAGGTGGCTGGTGATCGCGTGCGAACCGGCGGTGTTGTCGTACTCCACGACCGACACCGGCGCGTCCTTGCCCAGCGGCGGACGACCGCACAGCACCAGGTGGGAGCCCGAGGCGTCGAGCGCCCGGGCGAAGTCGGTCATCCGCTCCCGGTACGTCGGCGACTTGACCACACCGCCGACCAGGATCACCGCCTCGACGCCCTGCTCACGCATCATCGCCCCGATGACCAACTCCTTCTCCAGGTCGCCGTTGGTCGACCCGATCAGGCAGATCCGGCCTTCCTCGGCCGCCTGCTGCTCCACGCCGTGCGCCACGTGGGCGAAGAACGGGACCGTCACGTCCGGCACCAGGATGGCCACCGTGCGCGGCCCCTGCGAGAGCAGCGCCCGGGCGTGCGCGTTGGCGACGTAGCGCAGCTCCTTCGCCGCCCGCGTCACCTTGGCGTGCGCGGGGGCGGTGGTGGGCACCTTGCCGGACAGGACGCGCGAGACCGTGGCGATGGAGACCCCGGCGAGGGCTGCCACGTCCTTGATGGTCGCGCGCCGGTTCAGAGGACCTGCCGAAGTACTGGTCATGCCGGCGCATTCACTCCCGGGTCGGTCACTGGATCACGTTTACATCAGTTTCCAGGCACCGTGAACCCGCTGTCAACGCGGAGCGGCCGGACCGCGGGTGCCCCGGCTGCGGCTCCCCGGAGGGCGTCGCGCCCCGGCCGTGGGACGGACGACGCCTTTCCGGCCCGCTCCAACGCGTTCGGAGCCGGAGACCTGCCGGTTTCGGGCCGCGGGCTCCGTTCACCGCGCCGCATGCTGCCGCATTCCGGCCGGTACGCCCACACCGATGTCGTGGCGACGAAGCGTGCGCGATCCCTTGACCCCCTGATGTAAGCCTTTTACTGTCCCTTCCAGCCGCAGGAGCCTGATCGGCGCGTGTCGACGCGTCTGCCCTGTCCTCCCCTCACAGCCACCTCTTCCGTGCTGCTCGAAGGAGATCTGTCATGAATCCGTCCTCGAGGCCGAACCAGGGTCTCCAGCGCCGCACCTTCCTGCGCGGTGCCGCACTGACCGCCTCCGCCGTCGCGCTGGGCAGCCCCGTCCTGACCGCGTGCGGCGGGGGCGGCTCCGCCGAGGGCGCGGCCGGGGAGAGCGTGCCGCTGCCGGACTACGTCCCGGCGCTGCGCGTCAAACCCGACCTGGTCGGCAACGCCGACGGCCTGGAGGACGCCTTCCTCACTCCGATCACCGAGTACTACAAGTCCGTCAAGGACAAGCCCGGCTCCGGTGGTTCCACCTCGCTCTTCCTGGCCAGCTACAACCCGCCGCCGCCCGCGCTGAGCAAGAACGCCTGGTGGCAGGAGGCCAACAAGCGCTCCGGTACGGACCTGAAGATCGAGATCGTTCCGGGTTCGGACTTTCCCGCCAAGTTCGGCAGCGTGATGGCCGGCAACGACATACCCGACCTGGTGCAGATCCCGCTGTTCATGAACCTGCCGCGGCTGCCGAGGCTGCTGAGCAGCCGGTTCGCGGACCTGTCCGACCAGCTCTCCGGCGAGAACGTCCGCGACTACCCCAACCTCGCCGGCATCCCGACCTTCGCCTGGCGCAACGCCCGCGTGAAGGGCCGCATCTACGGCGTCCCGCTGGCCCGCCCGGTGTTCGGCGGAACGCTCCAGTACCGCGAGGACATCCTCGCCGAGCTCGGTGTCGACTCCGCGCCCACCAGCGCCGCCGAGTTCGAGGCGCTGTGCAAGGAGATCACCGACCCGCGCAAGCAGCGCTGGGCGCTGGGCTCCGCCTCCGTCAACACGTTCAGCCTCGACTTCTTCCTCCAGATGTTCGGCGTTCCTCGGATGTGGGGCCAGGGCAGGGACGGCGAACTCGTCCGCGACTACGAGACGGACGCCTACGCCGAGGCCGTCAACTACGTCCGCAAGCTGGTGGCCAAGGGCTACTTCCACCCCGACACCACCTCCACCAACGACAGCCAGCTCAAGGAGCTGTTCGTCAGCGGCGAGACGGTCATGCACGCGACGAGCCTGAGCGCCTGGAAGGCGTACTACGACGTCTACCAGGACTCCAACCCGAAGCTCAAGGTCAGCGCCATGGTCCCGTTCGGGCACGACGGCGGCAAGGGCGTCCAGTACCTCGACAACGGCGCCTTCTCGATCATGGCGATCAAGAAGGGCGAGACGAAGCGGACCGAGGAACTGCTGCGCATCCTCAACTACTTCGCCGCGCCGTACGGAAGCGAGGAGGCGCTGCTCAGAAGCCAGGGCATCGAGGGCGTCCACTTCGAGCGCGACAACAAGGGCGCGCCCGTCCAGACCAAGCGCGGGCAGGCCGAGTACGCGACCAACCTCGTCTACATCTGCACCGGGGCCCCCGTCATCGCCGGCGAGGAGCGGCCGGAATGGGGCAAGGCGCAGTACGAGTGGGAGCAGAAGGTGACCCCGCTGGGACTGGCCAACCCGGCCACCGGCATGTACTCCGAGACCGCCGGCGAGAAGGACGCCCAGCTCACGCAAACGATGAAGGACACGCTCACCGGCGTCATCTCCGGGCGCGACCCGGTCTCGAAGTTCACCACCCAGGTCAAGGCCTGGCGCACCGGCGGCGGCGACCGGATCCGCGAGGAACTCCAGGCCGCGATCGCCGCCGACAAGACGTGACGGACCGCCCGCACCCCATGCACCCCGAACCAGAGCGACAGAACCGACCCACCGCGCCACTGGAGCCGACCTTGGAGCCTTACTCGATCGTCCCCGGCAACCATCCGCCCCCCGACGCCGTCGCCGCGCACGAGCCGGCGGCGGCCCGGCTCCCCAGGGCGAACCCGCACGAGGTGGCGCACATCCTCCGCGGCGTGGGCGAGGACTGGGCGCGGCTGCGCCCGGTCACCGACACCGAGGCGTGGAAGGCCGTCGCCGCCCGGCTCGCCCCCGACACCCTCGACCGGCTCGTGGCGACCGGCCGGGCCGCAGCCCGCCGGCCCGTCACCCCGCTGACCGCCTCCCAGTGGCGGACCTACACCCGCACCGGCGACCGCACGGCGTACGAGAAGCCCTGGTACGAGCGCCGCACCGCGCTGGCCGACCTGCTGGTGGCCTACACCCTCGCACCGGACGGCGACGTCCTCGACGCGCTCGTCGACATGCTGTGGGCGACCTGCGAGGAGACCTCCTGGTCGTTCCCGGCCTGCTACGCCGTCGAGCACCCGCTCGAACTGCCCGACCCCGAGAAGCCCATCGTCTGCCTCTTCTCCGCCCTGACCGGCGTCGGGCTCGCGGAGAGCCTCCACATCCTGCGGCCCGTGCTGCCCGCCGAACTCGTAGCGAGGATCGAGCGCGAGGTCACCTCGCGCGTCATCGACCCCTACCTCGAGGACGACCACTGGGGGTGGCTGTACAACCGGCCCGACATGAACGTGAACAACTGGACCGCCGTGTGCGGCTTCGGCGCGGTCGGCGCGGCCTGCTACCTGGTGCGCGACGAGAAGCGGCTGGCGACCATCCTGTGCAAGGCGGCAAGGTCGATGGAGGAGTACCTCCAGACCTTCGACCCCGACGGGGCGACCAGCGAGGGGCCGTCCTACTGGAGCTTCGGCTTCGGTTCGTTCTGCCAGCTCGCCGACCTCGTCGAACGCCGCACGGGCGGCACGTGGGACTGGTTCGGTGCGCCGATCGTCGAGCGGGTGGCCCGCTTCCCGCTCGACTCCCGGATCACGGTCGACAGCTGGCCGACGTTCTCCGACTGCGACGCGGGTGCCCGGTTCCCGGGCCCGCTCCTGGTGCTGCTCAGCGAGCGGTTCGCCGTCCCCGGCCTGATGGACCTGGCCGGGACCCCGTCCGCCAGCTGGACCTGGAAGAACGCGAACGGCCCGGTGACGCAGGCGCTGCGCTCGCTTGCAGCGGGCACGACGGCACCACCGCGGCCGATGCCGCTGCCCGAGCCGTCCACCTGGTTCCGGGGCGTCGCGAGCCTCACCGCCCGCGTCAACGCCGCAGACCCGGAAACGCTGGCGGTGGCCGTCAAGGGTGGCCACAACCGGGAGCTGCACAACCAGAACGACATCGGGTCGCTGATCGTCCGGGTCGGCGGCGAGGACCTGGTGGTCGACCCGGGCCGGGGCCTCTACACCCGCGACTACTTCAACGAGCACCGCTACGAGTTCTTCGTCAACCGCTCGTTCGGGCACTCCGTACCCCGGCCGGCCGGTCTGGAGCAGGCCGAGGGGCTCGACCACAGGGCCGCCGTCCTCGCTCTCGACCGCTCCAAGCACTGCGACCAGGTGGCCTACGACCTCACCGGCGCCTACCCGTCCGACGGTGGCGAACTCCGCCTGCTGAAGCGGACGGTGGCTCTGCACCGCGGCGATCTGCCGCGTGTCGAGCTGACCGACGCGTTCGCCTTCGCCGCCCCCGCGACCGCCGAGAGCGCGTTCGTCACGTTCGGCGAGGTGACGGTGGAAGCCGCGCGGGTGGTGATCCGCGGTGAGCGCGCCGCACTCGCGATCAGCCTGCCGGCCGGCACCACGGCGGACGTCCACACCGAGGACGTACAGCTGGCTTTCGCGGTCCGCCGCACGTCCCGGATCGCCGTCCGTCCGGTGAAGCCGGCCGAGAGCACCGTCCTGTCGTTCGTGCTGACGCCCCTGTGACACCGGGCCCCGCGCCCCCCCGCCCCCCCCCCGGGGGGGGGGGGGCC